>JBPCVD010000261.1:0-2587 GCA_051010815.1 Rubripirellula sp. | reverse complement strand
CAACGATGTTGGCGGTTTTTACTTCGGGAAGTTTCTGATCGTCGACACGATCGGGATCTACGCCGCACTCGTGTTGTGCATCGCATTCGGCTCGCTGGTGTTTTTGTTTTGCCTAATTCGCTGTGCCGAGTGGGTTCGACCGATCCGAAACACGGTTGCTTGGATTGTGATTTCAGTTGTGATTCAAACGGCGTTCTATGCGGTCGGACTCTTTCCTTGAGACGCACGGTTTCGTGCGGTGAGTTCAGTGCTCACGATTCAAAACACGAATGAGAATCCATCAAGTGGCGGCTCGTTGCCAGTGACGTGGTTGCCGACGAAACAGAATCGGAACTGAACCACGTATACTGTCTGAATCAAAACGGTGCCGGTGCCGATTTAGCGGGACCAGGTTACGATCGTTCGTGATGGCGGTCGCCAAGATGATCAAGGGGAACGTGATGAAGCGACGATCGGTGTTTCTCATTGATGGGCTCGTAGCATTTGTTGGCGCGTCCGCCGTGCCACATTTGTGCTTTCGGATTCAAACCGTTAGTCAATCGAAGGCAAGAATGGGAGCATCGCTGAGACGGAAGATCAGAAAGAGGCGTTCGAGCGTCGCCGATTCATAAACGATGGATGTCGTCCTCAAACCCGCTTTACGAGGGCGGTCAGCGAAACGCCTTGGCAACGGTCGGATTGTTTAATACGACAAGGCCCCAAATGCCTACCGGAATGCCGAGGATCAACCCAGGCGAGCAGAGGCAAGGAATCATCGCCAGAATCATCGCAGTGAATGCCAGCCCTCGGTTTCTTAGAATCATCATGGAGTAGCTTCCATAGGCCATGAGGCCGTACACCAAGAAGAACAGCAGATACACGGCGATTCGCACGATCAGAACGGCTGCCAAGCTCGCGTTCGCGTTTCGTGCCTCATCCTGCAAGACGCCCGCACCAAAGACCAAGCCAAAAATCTCGATTCCCATCGACAGCATGCCGAGTCCGATCCACAGCCCTGTTAGAACGAGCAGACAGATCGCCGGAGGCTTCACAATACTTGATGCGGTCGAACCGCCCCCGGCCGGACGGCCCCCTGCGGGCGCTCGGTAGGGATTTGCTGGATAGGGGTTCACCGGCTGTTGTTGCATCGGCCGAGAACGGGGCGCTGATGCCGTGGGCTGCACGGAGGGAATCCCGGCAAACATGTCCTGCTGAGGAGTGACCGGTTGGACCGGTTGCACAGGCTGGACGGGTGTGGGAGCCCTTGTCGAGGTGCTGGGAACAGGGACCGCAGCCGAGCATGCAGGACATTTCGCTTGCTTTCCCGCGGCCGTCGCGGGCGTTCGCATCACTTGACCGCACGAGGGACACGGAAACTCAATTTTTGATGGGGCGGACTGTGGACCTGCCGCCGCGGGAGCACCAGGAACCTTCAACACCGTCGAGCAGTGAGGGCAGCTCGCCTTTTTGCCGGCAGCGCTATCGGGCGTCTGAACGACCTTCGCGCATGAGGGGCATTTAAACTGTATCGGCATCAAAGTTCGGCGTAAGAATTCGGTCGTCGAGATTATGGGACCAATCCTTCTGGGTCCGCGATCAAGCTTAGAACACCCAAGTCCGACATTCAATGATCGATTGCGTCACGGCGGCAAACTGAAGCGTTGGGTCTGGCATTCGTGACGGATTCCATCGGCGGCTGATTACTCGTTCCGCTCAGCTTGAGCAATCGACATTTGGATTCCCTTCACCAAAGGGAAAACTCGATCTCGACTCCGGCCCGATAGTTCGTTTGCATCGGCTTGGGGTACGAAGAAGTCCGTCAACACCTTGTCGTAAGCTTTCGTCGCGGCGTGAGTACGGATATGCTTGCCGCGATACGAGTGCGCGTCACCCTCGGCAGCGATTCCGTCCAAAGAATCACGGGCGCCTTCAAATCCAAGCGTGTCGTTGTGCTGATTGACGGGCATTGATCATGGAAATTCTTCCGCGACACGTTCTTTGTATTCTCGGGGGTTGGCAGGACTTTGACGAAGTCGAGGCTACTGTCCGTTCGTTCGATTCATTTGAACTAGACCTTGAATACTCTCAAATCGGACGCGATGAGCGAATGACGACGGCCTTCGAAGCTTCCGCCTCGCGATTCTCGCCAACGCTCGTGGATCACGACTGGAAGAACATTCAGACCCACCGCGGCGTTGCCTACGTACTTTCACCTCCGATGTCGCCGTCAGACGCAGAGTCAATTTCGGCGCAATCACTCCTCCTTCTCGCCAAGCTGCTCAATGGTGGTGGCGTGGCGGCGAAGAGCGAGTCGGCAGGTTTGGCCCACGGGAAATCATGCTGGCTTTCGCTGGCTGAAAGGTACTCCGAAGCACGGAGGAAGGGCGATGACCATGCGGCAGCAGCGGCTCTCTATTGGGCCTGGACACAGCGATTGATCCACGACGAATCGACGGCCACCTACTATTCAGTCGGAATGCATTTGCTTGGGCAGCGGGACACCGAGATTGAAGATCGCCTCGATGTGGCGGACGCCTTGGAATGGATCGACATGCTGGGGCTTTACCTCGTCGCTGATAAGCCAAGTCGGCCTTTGCTTGACGGCGAA
>JBPCVD010000260.1:0-6406 GCA_051010815.1 Rubripirellula sp. | reverse complement strand
TTCTCGTACTTTGGGACCAAAACGGCGGACATCGTCCGACCGCTGCGCGGGAAACATCTTCACCAATTAGGAAGATAATTGATCCCGCATCGACTGCTTCGCGGCTTCCAAAGCGGCCGGTAGTTTGCTGGCGTCCTTTCCTCCAGCCTGAGCCATGTCAGGCCGACCTCCGCCACCTCCGCCCACCGCCGCAGCCGCCGCACCAACCCAATCACCTGCCTTCAGGCCGCGATCCACAAGATCACGACTCAGGCCTCCCACCAGCAATACCTTTTCGCCCTGCACTGCGGCCAACAGGACTGCGGTCGGCGTCTCACTCTTCTTGCGGATCTGATCGATCCAACCACGCATCACATTCGGATTCGCACCCGGTGTATTGGCGACGATCATCAACGAACCGCCGACCTGTTCAGCCTCGTCCATCAGATCATCTGCCGACAGTTTTCCACCGGCAGTCGCGACTTTCAGTTCAGTGACCAGTTTCGTTCGGTCGCTCAACAACGCGGCAAGGCGGTCGACCACATCGGCAATCGAAACGTTGAGTCGGCGAGTGATTTCGCGGACAGTTGAACGGACGGAATTGTAGTCCTCCAGATCGACGGCCACCCCGTCACCGTTGAAACTGAATGTCTCTCCATGCTCGCCAGCTTTACCAGCGGCTAAGTCTTTCTTCAGTCGCCTCACTTCGCCCATCAACTGCGAGGTCGCTGACAACGCGTGAGACGCATCACACTTCAGTTGTTCCGCTACCTTGTCGAGTAATTGCCGCGTTTGAACACGATGTTCATCCGCGCGTTCACCCGTCAACGCTTCAATACGTCGAGTTCCCGTCGAAACACTCTCTTCAGCAACCAACTCAAACGCTGTGACCTCGCTCGTATTGGTCAGATGCGTTCCACCACAAAGCTCTCGGCTGAAATCACCCATACTGACCATGCGACAAGGATCGGGATACTTTTCTCCGAACAGCATCATGGCACCCGCCTCGCGAGCTTCTGTGAGCGGGACGGTGTCCCAACGAATTGGCTCGGCATTTTCGACCAGTGCCAACACATCCTGTTCGATTTGAACGAGTGTTTCATCGGCAATCGCCTTGTGATTGGTAAAGTCAAATCGCAGTCGGTCAGCCTCGACCTTGCTTCCCTGCTGTTCCGCATGGCGCCCCACATGCTGGTGAAGGGCGTGATGAAGAATGTGAGTCGCCGAGTGTGCGCGACACAACGCTTGACGATTTGCCGAATCGACTTTCGCCATGCACGTCGCCCCCTCGCTAACCTCACCACGAACCAACGTACCGTGATGCACCACCAGACCGGCGTGCTTCTGTGTGTCGGAGACGGCGAATTCGAAATCGTCATTACCAATCACGCCGATGTCACCGACCTGACCTCCCGACTCCCCGTAAAACGGTGTGTGATCCAGCACCAATCGCAACGGCTCGTCCCCCGGATGATCGAGATGACTAAGGAGTTGGCCTTCATCCTCTCCTTTCCCACCGGAACCCGTGATGATGCCTTTCACCACTGCCGTCGATTCCGTTGTTTCGTATCCAAGAAATGGCGTCTCACGCAACGCTTCCTTCAGTGTTTCCAACGGGCCCGTTTGAAACAGTTCGCGTTGCCCAGCCCCGCTATCGATCGCGTGTTGATCCATTGCCTTGCGATAGCCATGCCAGTCGAATGTGAAGTTCTCCTCCGCACTCAGCGTCTGCAGCAACTCAGGCGGTACCCCGTAGGTTGCGTTCAACTCAGCAGCAGCTTCACCCGGCACCATCACTGCCGAGTCTTCTCGCATGTGCGTGAAAAGCTGATCGATGCGACGCATGCCACCATCGATCGTCGCAAAAAAAGCTTTCTCTTCACCCTCAATGACTTCGCTCACTCGCTGTGACGTTTGCAACAGCTCCGGGTACGCCGTCTTGGATGCGTCGGCGACTGCGTCGACAAGCTTGTAAAGAAACGGCTCACGCAAATCCATCTGATAACCATCCAGCACTGCTCGGCGAATCAGACGTTTGATGACGTAACGCGCGTCCTTGGGCCCTGGATAGACGTTCTCGTGAATCGCGAAAACCGACGCGCGAGCGTGGTCCGTAATCCGCCGAAGCCGACGACCATTATCGCTGTCATACGAATACTTCTGTCCGGTGACCTCGGCTGCCGCTTCCACAATTGGAAAGAGACTGTCGATATGGAAGTTCGTCGGAACACCCTGCAAGACACTTGCCGTTCGTTCCAAGCCCATCCCCGTATCAATGTTCTTGCTCGGCAGTGGATGCAGATTCTCCGGCGGCTCACCGATACGATTGAATTGCGTGAACACGAGATTCCAAATCTCGACGTCGCTTCCATCTTCTAACTGATAGTAGATTTCACTACAGGGACCGCAGACGCCATCGGGGCCTTGGCTTGGCGCCGAAGCGGGCCAAAAATTTTCGTCCTCTTCCATCCGCGTGATTCGCGCGTCGGGCAAACCAATTTTCTCTTTCCAAATCCCATACGCCTCGTCGTCATCCTTGTAGACCGTGACGTTCAATCGCTCCGGATTGATGCCCAACCACTTCTTCGATGTCAGGAATTCCCAAGCCCAATGAATCGCATCCTCTTTGAAGTAGTCGCCAAAACTAAAGTTGCCGAGCATCTCAAAGAACGTGTGATGGAACGCGGTTCGTCCGACGTTATCAATGTCGCCCGTTCGAAGGCACTTCTGGCATGTGGTCGCGCGCGTGAAGTCCAGCTTGACCTTGCCCAAGAAATGATCCTTGAACTGGTTCATGCCCGCGGGGGTGAACAGCACTGACGGATCCCAGGACGGGACGAGTACGTCGCTCGGTCGACGGACGCAGCCCTTGGTCTCAAAAAACTCGAGGTATTTTTCGCGTAGCTCGTCAGTTTTCATCGTCGATGACAGTTCGTGTCGCGTGGAACGGGGTGAATTCAGATCCGATTTTCGACGCAGACCCGGAGTCTCCAATCGTCGGTCGAAACGCCAATCATATCGGAACCTGGCGTCGCGGCAGAGGGCATGCGATCTTGCGACAACAGGCCATCCCGGCCATGAATTCGTGCTCGATTCAGGGGGCAGGGGTATAATGGGCCGGCGTCAGCAAACGCCCATTTCATTCCTGCCTTTCGGGGCGAAAACGGACTCCCGATTCTCGATCTCAGTGACACCCTGCCCCCTCATGCGCGTATCGCTTGCTCTCCTCGTATCTCTCGCTTGCTATCTTCCTGGGCTCACCACTCAGGAGACGGCTGCCCAAGAGTCCACCGGAGTCCCGACTGATCCCGAGACACCGGATCTAAAGACACCGGATCTAAAGACACCGACACCGACGCCGCAACCACGTACGACTGCCGACAGTGCTTCCCCATCGGCCGCGCCGAGCGATGACACAGAGATCGACCAACTTGTCGAATCGCTCGATGCCTCCCGATACCGCGATCGATCCGAGGCCAGCAGAAGACTGATGCTATCGCGTGGTCGCGCGTTCGAGGCGTTGCAAGAGGCGGTCCTTGAAGGCAACGCCGAAACTGCAGGCCGTGCTTTCGCGATTTTGAAACATCATGTCGAGAACAAGCACGATCCTACCTTGCAGGCCAAGGCGGAAGACGTCCTCAAGCGCATTGCCGAACAAGTGGATCATCCAAAGTCACTCGCCGCAAAACGAATTCTGGACCCTCAAAAGGAACCGAACCGGGCGGGACGATTGCCTGCCCCGTTTCTTGTCCCGCCTGCTTTCGCCCCGCGTGGCAAGCAAGTTCAAGTTCAGATTCGGATCGCCAACGGACTCAAGGACGTCACCGTCAAGGAGAACGGCAATTCGATCCGTGTCCTCGATGTTGGAAATGGACTGCAGGTCGAAAAGAAGAATGGCAAAGGTCCATTGACCAAGCAGATCTACAAAGACGCGGCCGAACTAAAACTGAAAGACCCCGATGCCCACCGGGTCTATCAGCGCGGCGAAGCTGGTTTCGGACTCCGGATTAGACCGGGGCGCCCCGTTCCTGGCCAACCTGCAGCACCACGACTTCCCTTGCCCGCACCCGGCGACGCGAAGCAAGACATCCAGCAACGTCACCAAGAGATCAATAAGCGGCACAAAGAAATACGACGGCAATTAGAACAGTCGCTTCCCCGTCGGTCGCGTCCTAACGATTCTCCCGACGAGCCACTTGAAGTTTGAGACTCGCGATCGCTCAACCTCCCGTCGCGGCGGCATTCTCTTCGTTGCTCGTCTCGGTCGCGAAACGTTCCAACAGTCGATAGAGCTTGCGTCGGTGGATTCCCAGAACACGGGCCGTCTTGGCCTTGTTCCCACCCTCTTTTCGCAGAACCTCCAAGACATGGAGCCGCTGGACTTCATCTAATTTGATGCCGTCCCCCGATGGCAACACTGTCACCACCTTGGGCGCAGCAACACGATGAGTCAACTCGCGAGGCAAGTCGTCGGTCGTGATCTCATCACCATCGGCCAGGATCGTTGCACGCTGCGTGACATTGATCAGCTCGCGGACGTTGCCCGGCCACTCGTAGCTGTTCAGTATCTGTCGCGCTTCCGCATCAATGTGCCACGGTGGCACTAAGAAATGATCGATCAACTGATCGATATCGCCTGTCCGTTCTCGGAGCGGTGGCAAGTTAATCGGCAACACGTTGACGCGATAATACAGGTCCTCCCGGAACGTGCCGGCACGAACGTCATCGCCCAAATCCCGGTTCGTGGCGGCGATGATGCGGACATTGACGTGACGCTCTTTGTGAGAACCGATACGTCGCATCGAGCCGTCTTCGAGAACACGTAGTAACTTCGGCTGCAATGCCAAAGGCATCTCACCTAACTCATCAATGAAGAGCGTGCCTCCATCCGCGACTTCAAACAGACCCGGTTTCTCGGCGGTCGCGCCCGTGAATGCACCCTTTTGATGACCAAACAGTTCACTCTCAACCAGTTGCTCGGGCAATGCCGCGCAGTTCACTGTTACGAACGGTCGGTTTGCCAGTTGACTCTTTTGCTGAATGACTTTTGCCACCACCTCCTTTCCTGTCCCACTCTCACCCGAAATCAAGACAGGCTTATCGGTCGGTGCAATGCGTTCGACCAGTTTGGCCACCTCACGCATCGAGGGTGATTCTCCGATCAACTCGGTCTTGGAGTGCCCTCGCGAGATGATCGCTCGCAACTGTTTGTTCTCTTTGCGAAGCTGACCTCGATCGCGCGCCAAACGGCAATGGTGTTCCAAATCGCCCAGCGGACATGGCTTGGTCAGGTAATCACTAGCCCCCATTTTCATTGCCTGCACTGCAGTCTCGATGGTGCCCTGGCCCGTCAAGATGATGACCTCCATGTCGATCGCGTCATCACGAACACGTTGCAGCAATTCAATCCCTGACATGCCGGGCATGTTCATGTCGAAGACGCCGACATCAAAATCTTGTCGCGAACAGAGACTTAACGCCTCGGCACCGCTCGCCGCGGCGGCAACGCTATGACCCTTGCGCTGCATCCAGCGAGCACTCGAGTCGCGGAAATCGGCGTCATCTTCGACAATCAAGACAGAGATCGGTTCGTCAGACACGGGGCACTCGCAATCAGGTTCAATCCAGGTGAATTCATGGGAGACGCCTCCACTGGCAGACGCAACGACCCTGGGTGATCCCACATGGGTCGAACGTCTCACGCCAAAGTGGGACGGCTCGCTTAACACTACGGCGAGTCGTGCATCTACGATGCCAAGCCGCCGAACATCGCTATTCTACGCCCTGCACGCCCGATTTTCGTGCGTAATTGCACACACCCACAATAAGGGTGACAATGCGGCGCGCTAGACGGACCGGATTGGGAGCTGAGTGTCGTGGCAGACGGGTCTGAACAGGGGCGGTCGGAATTGTGTCCCAAGCCGTTAGAATCACCGCCGACGCGCCCATAGCTCAGTTGGATAGAGCAACGGACTTCTAATCCGTAGGTCGTAGGTTCGAATCCTACTGGGCGTGCTTTTCTTTTACGGAAATTACCGCGATCTGCGAGGTCGTGAATGTGCTTAGTTGCTCTCGCTAACCTGATGAACGGGGGTCGCGACACCCGGCGACGGGGTAATGCGGAAACTAAGCGAATGCGTGATGGGTGTCGAACTTGGCGAAAGATCATCTCTTGTCGCGCATCCTGCCTTCCTCGGCCTCTATCTGGCCGTCAATGCATTCTTCCAAGTCGCCGGCCAAAATTAGAGCGCACGCGAACTTAACCGCCAATGTCAGAATCATAGGGTGCCCTCGCACGATCCTGGCTCAAGGCGACCCGAGTTTCGAGCAGGTTATTCATTCTCAGACGTAGTCGATCGATTGGACACGCGCCGACCAGCAAACCGGCGCCGACGGCAATCATCAAGCTCATGCGAGCGAGGGGCCG
>JBPCVD010000259.1:0-4998 GCA_051010815.1 Rubripirellula sp. | reverse complement strand
GTCACGAAAATCCTCGTCAGCGAAGGTGACACGGTTCCCATCGGCGGTGCGATCCTGGAAGTCGATGCGGATGGCGCGCCGGCTGCAGAAGCTGCGGCAGAAACGCCTGCTCCTGCTCCTGCTCCCGAGCCCACCCCCGAGCCAACGCCTACCCCGTCGCCCGTTGCGGAGGCACCAGCTCCTGCTGCACCTGCGACGCCGACGCCAGCTCCTGCTACTCCGACACCGGCAGCGACACCCGTCGCTCCCTCGGCGCCCGCCGCTCCAGTCGCGACTCAGCCAACCGTGCCAGGTCGAGTTATCCCCGCCGGGCCCGCGATTCGTCGCTTCGCACGGGAGGTGGGTGTCGATTTGAGTCAAGTCGCCGGCAGTGGAGACAATGGCCGCATCACACGAGAGGATGTTTTGGCCGTTGTCCGATCGGCAAGCCAATCAGCGAGAGCGAGCGTGCCTTCAGCGCCGGCGGCATCCGCCTCCGCACCGAAGACGGATGGCGATGCCAAGCCACTTCCCGGCACAGCAGATGTCGACGATTTTGGCCCCATTCGCGTCGAGCGAATGAGCAAGATCAGGAAGACCATCGCGAAGCAAATGCATGCCAGTTGGTCGAACGTGCCACGCGTTACCAACTTTGATGATGCCGACATCACCGACCTTGAACATCTGCGACAGTCGAGCAAGGAAGACTATGCGGCGCAAGGTCTGAAGTTGACGACGATGCCATTCCTGATCAAAGCTGTCGCAACGGCGCTTCGACATCACCCTGCAATCAACGCGATCATCGATGAAGAAAATGAGCAGCTGATTTACAAGGATTACGTGAATGTCGGAATCGCGGTCGACACCGACCGTGGCTTGGTAGTGCCAGTGATGGACAGCGCGGATTCCATGGGCATTCCCGAAGTGACCCGAGCGTTAGCCGAAATGGCAGGCAAAGTCCGTGGAGGAAACTTTAGCGTCAACGATCTTCGTGGCGGCACCTTCACGATCAGTAACCTGGGCGCGATCGGTGGCCAGTATTCGACGCCAATCGTGAACATTCCTGAAGTCGCGATCTTGCTCGTCGGACGCAGCCGAAAGCTTCCGGTTGTGATGCCTGATGATTCGATTCAGTCCCGCCTGATGATGCCGCTGAGCCTGTCCTACGATCATCGCATGGTCGATGGCGCGACTGCGGCACGTTTCCTGAACGACGTGATCGGATACCTCGAAGCGCCAAGCCGATTGCTGCTCGCGCTGTAGCCCCTCACGACGGCAGGCACGTTGCAGCCCCATCGCGGCGTGATGTCGCGAGGTACTCGTCGCGTGCTTGTCGTGATGCGTTGCCGCAGCAGTTGGGATCACTCATCCACGCGCGGCTTAGCCCTCGATCGGAAGCTTCTGCTGCCGCACGTGGTCGATCTCGCGCGGGCTTAGTTTGCGAATGACACCCATCGCGAGCAAAGCGTCAAAACGTTTTTGATTGTGCTTCCGTTGCTCGACGCTAGCCTCTTCACTGCGGAACGTCATCGGCTGGAACTGCCGCATGCGTTCGAGATGGTGCTCGTAACCTTTGCGAATCGAAACGGAATCGGCAAGAAAATCTTGGTCGACGAAATCAATTGGAAATGCATCGGCTAGAACCAAATGCTCCTCCGCCACCATCGCCGTCATGAATTCGGATCCGTTGGCGAGGTAGGAGTTGAACTCCAACACCGTTTGCTCTTCAACACCGTTGGCTCCCTGCATGCGATGATATTCCAGGACGGCGAATGTCGAACCTTGATCGTCCAGTAGCAATGCACCTGCGGATTCCTTGGCGCCGATCAAATCGGGGACCGCAAAAGCGCATTCGTGGAACCCCAAGTCTCGCAATCGTTCGATCTTTCCTGCCCAACGCGACATTGCACGCGCTGGCATTTGCTCTTTCTCAGTCGCCTGGGACGCGGAGACTGGGCCGAATGCGTACCGTGGCTTCGAAGGTAGTCCGATCCAATACTTCAGACGAAAATAGCCTGCTATTCCATAGGCCAGCGGGCTGGGAAGCATCCGCTTCATCAAATCAACGGTCATCGAAAACGGAATCGAATCGAGCACCTCGCCGTAGTACTCCGATGAGCCATTTTGGTCACTCATTGCTTGTCATTCCTCACGTCATCAACGCCCAAATGGAATTGCTCACAGCAAGTCTTCGATCGATTCGCTTGCGAAATGTGGCTCAATTTCCGCGATGCTCGGAAGCCCTGCTCGCTGCAACAATCCATCCAATTCCTGGCGACGCACTTGTTCATTCAGCGGACCCACCACAGCAGGGCGTTCGCCTTCTTCACCGTCGCTCGCCAGTTCAGCGACCGCAAATTTCTTCTTGAAACGCAACTCCACCACCTTGAAGACGATCACGAAGAAGAGGACCACGATTCCGACCGTAATGAACACCGCCTTCCAACTGCCGGAGATAGCTCCAAACAAGAGCACGGGAGTGCAGATCAGTCCCACGAAGCAACCGGTCGCCTTCGCCGCCGTTTTCTTGAGTTGGCCACCGACGGCGTTGAACACCGAAGCAAGATCAAACCGCTTGGTAGATAGCACGGTTGGCAAGAACGCACCCAACGCCTCGGCTTCAGTCATGGGAATTCCCTCAGGGCCACTCACCGCACACTGCTGCGAGTAACCGTCATCAGCCCACATTACGGCGTACCCATCCCAAGACGAGTTCATCTGGCCAAAAGCTCGCCGCGTGCGTGGCCCGCCCCACAAACCGATTTCTTGTCGCGGCTCGTCAATCCACATCCCTTCAATCACCGCAGATTCACGGGGTAGATCGCCAGGCGGCAGTTCGAGCACTCTTCGGAGCGCCGACTCGCGTCCATCGATCAAGTCTTCGGATATTTCTTGCAAGTTGCGATGTCGAATCACTCCTTCGTCGTCGACGACGGTCACCCAAGCTCGTTCGTCTTCGTCGTCATACATATCCTCTGGGTCATCATCCAATTCATCAGAGTCGAATCCTGCTGCCTCATTCACGGTTTCACAACGCGCCGGAGTCTCGTCTTCGTAGTCCGCCGCGTCTGACTCGCCCGCCGCTGCCGCCAGATCACGAAGCCCCCGCGTGGCGAAACCGATTTCGAATCCGGGCCAAGCCGCTTGCAACAACTTCTCGTAAGCTGACCATTTTCGCGGGATTCGCAGCATCTCGTCATCTCCGTGCCACATCAATCTCCGTCGATCAATGTCCGCGACGACACCACCGACGACATCATCCGTCCAGTCATCGATCTCGTCACTTTCGCTAAGCCAACGCTCCAAAGCCTCCGGCCCCCACAACAAATCACGGAACAGGAATACGTTGGCGAAGCGATCCTGGAAATAGCGAATATCACCGTCGCGAATCAAAACAAAAATCGCGGGTTCACTCATCGGAAGACTCAAATAGCAAGGAATGCGTGCGACAGCGCGATGGAGTTTAGCACACCGTCCGTGCGACAGGCCTTGTTAGAATACTGCGACTCGCACGCGATTGGTAAAACGGCAGCATGGCATTCGAAACCGCTCTGGCAAATCACTGGTTGGTGCTTGGAGTGGTTGCTGGATCGATGCTGCTGTTCGGGGTCATCTACTCCGTACTGCATTCACTGCGTTACGTTCGCACCTCTCAGGCTGCGGTTGCGTGGACGGTCGGCCTGCTCACACTGCCGGTCCTGGCCTTGCCGTTGTACTGGATTTTTGCACGACACCGATTCGAGGGATACCGCGAAGCGATTCGCGAAGTCACAACCCGATATCAGCAGGCGACGCATACGGTTCATGATGGCCTGCGCACCGAGAACTATGTTCGCAGCACCAACCAACGAACTGCGTTGGAGCAGGTTGCGGACATACTCGACACCCCACTCAGTCGTTCGGATGAATTCGAATTATTGATCGATGGCGAGGAATTCTATGAAGCCGTCTTCAAGGCGATTGAATCGGCGGATCACTACATTTACGTTGAGTTCTATATCATCCGCGACGATGATTTGGGAAACGAATTCGCGAAACGACTGATCGATCGTGCCCGTTCGGGCATCTGTGTTCGCGTCGTCTATGACGAAGTGGGCTGCTTGCGACTTTCAAACGCCTACCTCTCTCGTCTGCGTGAAGCAGGGGTGGAAGTCCAAGCGTTCAATACTCGGCAAGGATGGGTCAATCGCTTTCAGATCAACTTTCGGAACCATCGCAAACTCGTCGTTGTCGACGGAGAGACGGCCATCGTAGGCGGCCTGAACATCGGCGACGAGTACGTCGGCAAGTCCTCGAGCCTTGGCGTTTGGAGAGACACTGGCCTTCGCGTGACGGGGCCCATCGCGAAGAAAGTGCAAGCGGTATTCGCCGGCGACTACTACTGGGCGGCTCGCAAGAACCTGCCGGAGGCAGAGTCGGCGGACCACGCAGCGTCCGCGGAACAAGCCGATCGCAACGCGGAGCGTCCCAACGCAGTCTGCTGTGCAACCGGGCCATCGGACCTGCGACCGAGAGCAACCATGATGTTCTCGGCGTTGGCGACTGCTGCGAAGTCGCGGCTTTGGATTTGCACGCCCTACTTAGTTCCCGATGAATCCGCGATCGTAGCCCTTCATATGGCGCGAGCCCGAGGCGTGGACGTTCGAGTCCTGATTCCGAGCAAGGCCGATCATCTCGGAGTATTTCTTGCGGGGTACCACTACGAGTATGAATTCGCCGAAGCCAAGATTCCCGTCTTTCGTTACACGGCGGGATTCATGCACCAAAAATGTGTGCTGGTCGACGACTCGCTGGCCTTGATTGGATCCACGAACTTGGACAACCGCTCACTGCACCTCAACTTTGAGTTGATGATCGCGGTGGAGCAACGTGAACTCGTTGGGCAAGTCGCGGCGATGCTGGAAACTGATTTCCGCAACGCAACCAGTTCCGACGCTGGCCCGAAACGTTGGTGGTTCGAACGTGCGGGCACCGCCGTGGCGAGATTGTTCAGTCCAATCCTGTGACTCTCGTCCGCGA
>JBPCVD010000258.1:0-8434 GCA_051010815.1 Rubripirellula sp. | reverse complement strand
GCCTGAACGTTTCGGTCGCGGCGGCGGTCTTTTTGCCCGCGTTGGCCGATCCAAACGATTTGGCCAAGTAACTTGCGGTCAGACTTGTGCCGGATCCACCATTCGTGGTCTCGGGCTAGAGAGCTTCGCTGCTCTCCAACATCGAAAGCTCGGCGCCATCCAGGAAGCTTACCAACGATTTTGCTCGGTAAGGTTGCTGCAATTTGCGGACTGCCTTGCTCTCGATCTGACGAACGCGTTCGCGTGTCACCTGGAAGATCCGGCCCACTTCTTCGAGCGTGTAGGTATAGCCATCAGCCAGACCATAACGCAGTCGCAGAATTTCTCGCTCGCGATAATTCAGCGTTTCCATCGCGGTATCAATCTGAGCCTTGAGAGCCTCCCGATTGGTTTCCATCAATGGATCGACATCGCGATGATCCTCGAGGAACTCACCAAAGACGCTATCCTCGTGATCGCCGATCGGCTGATCCAGCGAGAGAGGCTGGCGGCTCATCTTGAGGATCACTCGGGTATCTTCGATCGACAGCCCACTTCGTTGGCAAACTTCCTCAGCCGTTGGCTCTCGGCCAATCTCTTGAACCAGGTCACGGGTGATCTGGCGAATCTTATTCATCGTGTCAATCATGTGAACCGGCACACGAATGGTGCGGCTCTGATCAGCAATGGCTCGCGTGATCGCTTGGCGAATCCACCAAGTGGCGTAGGTGCTGAATTTGTAACCTCGAGCATGCTCGAACTTGTCGACAGCTCGCATCAGGCCGGTATTCCCTTCCTGAATCAAATCCAAGAACGCCAGACCGCGGTTGCGATACTTCTTGGCGATCGAAACAACCAGCCGCAGATTGCCAGCTGACAGGACACGTTTGGCGGCATCGTAGTCTTCACGATAGCTGTCGCAACGTGTGATCCGTTTGCTCAGAGTCTTGGGAGTCTCGAAGGTCAGACGCATCAAGTAGCGAAGTTCACTCTTGAGTTCTGCAACCGTTGGCATACCCGGCAGGTTCAAGGAATCGGAGTCAGCGAGCAACAACTTGATTTCATCCATTCGCTGAGACGCACGACGCATCTTCTCGTACAGTGGTTGCAGCTTGCCTGTTCGCAGATTCATTTCCTCCACGAGTCGCACTGCTTTGTTGCGGCGAATGACCAGATTCTTCCAAGCCGCGCGTCGCTGCCGCATCGGAAGCTTCTTATTGATCGCCGTCATGTAGTCCGAGCGATTCTGTCCAAGCAAATGCTGGATGGTGCGAACGTTGGGCACGATCCGCTGCATAATCGCTTTCTTCTCAACCGCGTTGGTCACGCTGACTTCGATCGTACGATCGAGTCGCAGTTGCTTGTCTCGGACCTGCTCCAGAAGCTTCAATGCGCCCTGCAGCAAGAAATCGGTCGCCAGCATCGAGTGGCGATATCGATCTCGGGTGCACTCGATTTGCTTGGCCGCGGCGACTTCCTGATCGCGGGTCAGCAATGGGATCTGTCCCATTTGCATCAGATACATGCGAACTGGGTCTTCGGTTGGATCCGAGCCAGCTTCCTCGCGTCGACGGGGTTGCTCACCATCGCCTCGAGAGTCTTCGTCGTGGGCGTCGGCAAACTCCTGTCCCATCACTCGGGACCGGCGATTGATCGACTCATCGGCATCGAAAGCGTCATCCTGCAAACTGCGTCGGCTGAATTTCTTTCCCATCAACGGCTCCTCGAAACCCGGTTCGTAGCGATCAGTTAGGTTCGGGAGAGACCAAGCAGGACCGGTGCCGAAGTCGCGAGACGGGAGTGCGTAAATCATGGCAAACTGTTGTGTGCGAATAGGTTGCGTGAATAGGATCCGAGAATGCTTCCCCCCGGGCGTTGCGATTTCACCTCAAACTGACGTTTCGAAAACGCAACATCCGTCGCCTGGGCGAATCGCTCACAGCAGAATGATGTGGGTCATCCGCCGTCTCAGTGCCCAAAGGTAGGTTACGCTCGACGGCCTACGCGCTTTCGCACCTTGGATTTACACTTAGTTTTGACGCTGTCGGGTCGGCCGTGCCTTTCGCACCTCCCGCAGCCCTGAAACCGTAGCCTCAAGGTGCGATCGTCCGTGGCTCTGCCCGGTCTCGATTGATGGTGCTGTTTCGCGTATCCGACAGCGAAAGCAACTGACGAGCAATTGCCCAAAATGGCAGCAGAATCTCCGCTACCCGATGACGCCGGCTTCGCATGGCTGGATACGTCTAGGTTTCAAAATTCAGACCAAGCCCTTCAAGACTTGCAACACATTTGGGCCTGTGGGGCCACCGAGGACCTGCTCGAGGTACTCAAGGTTCGACTCTCCGAACAACTGGATCGCCTCGACGATCTCGATGAAACCGTCCGAAATCTTCGTCGTTTCGTGGAGGCAAGTCGCAATCCAACATCTCTACTGGCTTTATTCGAACGAGATACCGAGGCACTGCCGGCACTGCTACAGGTCTTTGCCACCAGTCGTTCGCTGGCAAACCGTTTGATTTCGGATCCGGAGACCTCCGATCTGCTGCGTGCCAGCGACGGGCAACCCGCACAACGCAACTATCTCGTCGACGAACTGACGGCCGAACTAACAAACGTTGACCAACCGGGGCGAGCGGCCGTTGCGATTCGCAAGTTTTATTCCCGGGAAACGATGCGGATCGCCTACGGCGAGTTCGTCCGCGGTCTCTCCCCCGAGAAGGTTGGACGCCAACTCGCATACGTTTCGGATGCCGTCCTCGAAGCCGCATTGCAGTTCTCACTCAATCGCTTGGCGGAACGACGTGGGTTACCTCAACGTCCCGACGGCTCAACGCCCGAATTGACGGTCATTGGACTGGGGAATCTTGGTGGCGAGGAAATGGGCTACAGCTCATCCTTGAAGTTAGTCTTTCTGTACGATTCGATCGACAATCAAAACGTCTGGCATCGTGACTTCTACGTGACGCTGGTCTCAGACGTCGTGTCGCTGTTGCGTGGTGACGAATCCCGAGCGCAAGGCATCGACATCGACTTGCGTGAAGGCCCTCGCTTCGAAGTCGGCGTCAACATTTGCAGTCTTCGGGAAGCGATCCGAATCTATGAAACAGCAGGCAGAACGTGGCAACGTTTGAGCTTTGTCAAAGCCAGGGTCGTCGCCGGTTCGCAGTCGCTCGGGCAAGCTTTCCTGGCTCGACTCGAACCATGGATCTATCGTCAGTTCATGAGCCGCGTGGAAATCGCTGAGATCCGCACGCTTCGTCACAAGCTGGAAAAGCGGGCCGAGCAGCAGACGGTGTCGAGTGAAGACGTGGCTCGTGCGCCGGGTGGTCGTGACGACTTGGAACTGACGATCGAATTCCTGCAACTGCTCCACGGAGGAAACATTCCGTCTGTCCGCTGCCGCAATACTTACGAAGCGATATTCGCGCTTGAGCAAGCGGGCTGCTTAACGCATCAGGAGTCGACGCTACTGTCGGAAAACTACGCCAGACTGTGCCGACTTCAGCACCAGTTGTCGGTCATGTTTGAAAGTTCCGGAAGTGTAATGCCTAGCGAAGCGCCCGCCCGAAAACGCCTCGCATGGCAGCTTGGGATCCGAGCCAGTGATGGTTCCGGTGGCGACCTCGATCGCTTCCAGCAGCTGCTGCAGGATACCTTCGACAAGAATCGCCGGATGATCAACCATCTGATGATCGACACGCCGGGAGACGGAGGTTCGATCGCGGTTGAGACAGAACTGTTGCTTGATCCTGATCCTGACCGGGCGTTGGTTGAGTCGACACTTTCACGGCATGGACTGCAGAATCCGCAACGAGCGATGGACAACCTGGCTGCCCTGAGCACAGAGACCGTCCCTTTTCTATCTCCCCATCGTTGTCGCCACTTTCTGACGTCCATTGCGCCTGCACTACTGGAAGAAGTCTCGCGTACTCCCGACCCCGACGCCGCGCTCTCCTCGCTCGTCGAAGTCACCGACTCGCTTGGTGCCAAGGCAACCTTATGGGAGCTCCTTGGCAGCAGTCGACCGACGATGGAATTGATGGTCCGGCTCTGTGCGACCACGCCCTACTTGAGCGGAATTCTGACGAACAACCCGGGGATGATCGACGAACTGATCGATTCGCTCCTGATGAACCGTCTGCCTTCGGCCCAGCGACTCGATGCCCATTCGATCGAGGTTTGTCGTGGTGCCGCCGATATCGAACGGATTCTTCACAGCTTCAAGAACAGTGCCCACTTGAACATCGGTGTCCGCGATATGCTGGGCAAGGAGACCCTCGAAGCGACACATCAAGCGATTGGCGACACGGCTGAAGCTTGCGTCCGCCGGATGATCGAGCATGAGCAGGAAGTCCTGGCCAGCCAATATGGCGACCCTGTCGATAGCGAGGGAAACCCAGCGGAACTGCTGACACTGGGTCTGGGAAAACTGGGTGGGCGTGAACCAAACTATCACAGCGACTTGGACGCGATCTTTCTCTATACCGCTGAAGGAGAAACGAAGCGTCGGATGGGTGGTCACCGGGCGACACTGACCAACCAGCAATTCTTCAACCAACTCACGCAGCAAGTCATCACACGAATCGATCGCCCCGGTCCCGGCGGTCATCTCTACGAACTCGACTCGCGTCTTCGCGATACAGGCGAAGAAGGCGTGTGGGCGATGACGATCGATGACTTCTTACGGCGTTTCCAACATGGGACAGCCCCGCTGTGGCAACGACTCGCACTCTGCAAAGCTCGAACGATCTCAGGCCCTCGGGAACTTCGAAAGCAGACGGACGCTGCGGTCGCCGACGTCATTCGCAATACCGATTGGCACGCCGGGATGGCTCGCGAAATCCGAGAAATGCGTGAACGAATGCAGCAGACAGCCCGGGCAGAGAACCTGAAACGTGGCGAGGGCGGAACGGTCGACGTGGAATTTGTAGCGCAAATGTTGATGCTGCGACATGCACGCGAATCACCGCAAGTGATTCAGCCGGGTACCACCGCGACACTGGCAGCCCTAGCTGAGGCTGGTCATCTGCAGGACAACGAATCGATCACCCTGATCAACGGCTACCGTACACTTCGGCGAATCGAAGCAAGTCTGAGACTGATGAACACGCCGGCTCGGCACGAATTACCGCAAGACGATCACATGATGAAGAACCTTGCCTTTCTCATGAGCGAGTCAGATCCGGATATGATTGTGGCGCAAAGCCAACAGACGCGGCAAAACAATCGACTCGTGTTCAATCAAATCTTTGATCGAGTCACCGCGACTGAATAACTTGGCGCCGACCTCGCACCTTTGACGTGGCCACTGGCCGCAGGAGAATCGAACATGAATCGACTCATGGGCCAGTCTTTTCTATGCATAGCCACGCTCATTTGCTGTTCGCTTGCGTCGACTTCGACGTTTGCAGGAGCACCGAATATCGTCGTCATCTTGGTCGACGACATGGGCTATGGAGACCCGCAGTGTTTCAACCCGCAATCCAAGATCGCCACTCCCAATATCGATAGTCTGGCTCAGGCAGGAATGCGGTTCACTGATGCTCACGCGCCCGGCCCTCTGTGTCACATGTCACGTTACGGCTTAATGACCGGAAGATTTCCGTTTCGAACGGACGTGAACCGATGGCGTCAGCATGCTTTGATCGAAACCAACCAACCGACCGTCGCCACACTGCTGCGTGACCATGGTTACCAAACGGCGATGGTGGGCAAATGGCACCTGGGTTTTGACGAACAGGGTTACGATCGACCTCTCCCAGGCGGCCCGGTCGACCGAGGATTCGAGACGTTCTTTGGAATCCGCGCGTCCACCGACATTCCTCCCTACTTTTACATTGATGGGAAGCAGGCAGTCGCACCACCAACGGACCATATCGATGCCAAAAGCACGCCCGGATGGACCCCAATCCAAGGCGAATTTTGGCGTGCTGGCGGCATCGCTCCCAACCTGGAACTCAAGGATGTGCTTCCTCGATTTACTGACGAAGCCGTGGAGGTCATCGAGCGGCACGCCGACGATGCCACGACTCAACCGTTATTTCTTTATCTCGCCTACCCTGCGCCGCATACACCTTGGCTGCCATCGGAAGAGTTTCGCGGAAAGAGCGGCGCGGGCATTTATGGTGAATTCGCCACGATGGTCGACCATATGATCGGCCGCGTTCTCACCGCACTGGATGACGCAAAGATGACCGACGACACGCTCGTCATTTTCACGTCCGACAATGGCCCGGTTTGGTACGAGCAGGATGTCGAACGCTTCCAGCATGACAGTTCCGGCGGTCTACGCGGTATGAAAGCGGACGCCTGGGAATGCGGACATCGCATGCCATTCATCGTTCGCTGGCCAGGTACAGTCGAACCGGGAACCCTCAATGATCAATTGATTTGCTTCACGGACCTGATGGCGACCTTCGCGGACGTCGTTGAAACGCAACTTCCCGAAGAAGCGGGCCCCGACAGCTTCAGCTTCTATGACGGCTTGAGCGGCAAACCAGATCAAGGACGATCCTCGTTGGCCATGCAAACCGGCAACGGATTGATGACCATCCGAAAAGGTCCCTGGAAACTGATCACCGGACTCGGTTCCGGCGGATTCTCAAAACCGAGTCGCGTGAAGCCGGGGCCCGATGACCCCGCAGGACAGCTCTATCACCTGGGTGATGACCTGGCCGAAAGCAACAACGTTTACGGAGCTCACCCCGAGATCGTCGCAGAGCTCACGTCGGAATTGAAACAGATCCAAGCGTCGGGGCGCAGCCGATAGCCGCCGCCCTCAACTCTGTCTTCGCCCGCGGATGGGACGGAATCCAAACGAATCAGTCGACTTGCTCGCCCTCACCGAGCTCACGAATTCGTACGTCCTTCCAAGAGACGCTGTATGGCCCCGTGCCTTCTTTGATGCCGTGGACCTGCAATCCAATGAAACCTGATGCGTCGCGATCATCTCGAAAATCGGCGACTGGCGTTCCATTGACAAAACTGCGGATGCGATCGCCTTGCGCGATCACACGAAAGTGATTCCATTCGCCCGGTTTGTACAACGCTTGCTTCTCTGCCGCATCGACCGTCGTATCCAACCAACGTGTTCGACGACCTTCATCCCAGAAGTTGCCGGCGCAACCATTTTCACGATTCGTCTTCGAGGTGATCTCACATTGATAGCCGTAAACTTCACCTTTTTCACGCATTCGATTCGGCTTCGATTCTTGCGGCGTCTCCTCTGAATACTGGTGACTGCGAATCTGCACACCCGAGTTCAAATCGGGATCGCATCGAACATCGAACTCCAAAACGAAGTCTGCGTAAGGGCCGCGAGTTAGAAACGTATTTTTGCCTGGCCCGGTCGTCCCCGTGATTACACCATCTTGCATCACGTAGGTTGCTCCACCGCCCAGCTTTTTCCAGCCGTCCAGCGAATCGCCGCCGCTCAGATCGACCCAATCGGCCGCAACTGAAACGGATGTACAGAAAAGGGTCATGGCCATCAGTCCGAGAAAACGCTGCATCATCAAACCTCAATTAGGGAAAGCGGAACGCGCCCATCCTAACCCAATCCACTTCCCGGGGTAGACCGCGCGAATCTATCGGGCAGCGCCGCGAATCTATAGGGCAATGCGGCGAATCTATCGGTCGACGCGGCGCATGACAGGCCCGATGCTCACCCGATTCGCCTAGGCGTCCGCCGTCGTCCGCAACTCTATCGGCATTCGATATTTCACCCAGCCTGGCAACGTCATTCGCACGATGGTCGGGTTTCCGATCGATGCCTTGACCCGATGTGAGTAGAGAATGGGATCTTCGCTCACGTGATGGAATTCGGTCCACGGGATGAACAAGGGCGGATGCCCCAGTCGAAACGGCAATGCTGTTCCAATCGACAAACCGTCATCGCACGCGCGGAAGGTAAGAATGGAGTGATAGTTGATCACCCCCATTCGTCCGGTCCGCAGACGAGCCGTCTCGATGTTTCCGGACGCACTCGCTTCCGACCGTTGGCCACAATCCCGATACTCACGGGCCAGCCTCGACCATCCGCTCAAGCTGGACATCAGCCACGAAAGGAAACACCACATCAGTGGTATCACCGCGAGAAAGTAGAGAGAACTCTGATCACTCATGCCGGTTCATCAACTCTGGCAGAACTCTCGACGCATTCATCCACGCACGCAGCTTCCTAGGATTACAGCTTCCTAGGATTACTGGGCTTCGAACTTGCTGAAGATCATCTTCCCGGCATTCGTTTGCAGCGTGCTGGTGACTCGCACGTCCAACTCTTGACCGATCCGACTGCGACCGCCTTCGATCACGACCATCGTGCCATCGTCCAAGTAACCAACCCCTTGCTCTGGACCTTCACCCGCCTTGATCACCTTGATACGAAAAGTCTCGTCCGGCAAGAACACGGGGCGCAGGGAGTTGCTGATCTCATTCAAATTGATCACAGGCACAT
>JBPCVD010000257.1:0-13192 GCA_051010815.1 Rubripirellula sp. | reverse complement strand
GCTCACCATTTGGATGTTTGTCGCCGCCGAAGGCGATCTCCGGATGGGAGTCCAGCAGCGCCTGCAAGGTCCGAGGCCCCTTAGGACCCGTACCGGATAACCCCTGCCCAAAGGTCTCATCGGGGTGCGGTGCAGGCGGGATCACGGTGACGACCCCAGGCGCAAACTGAGTTTGTTCCTGAGTAGAGGGGTCTTTTCGCTCTTCTTGCGCACGGGCAACTGTGATGCCCAAAAGGCAAATCGTGAAGCAAAGCGGAATTCGTCCGACGAATGTCATGTCAAAACCGTAGTTTGAATTCGATTGAATATCGAGCTGTGCGAGCTGCGAGGCTCACCTGAGTTCGTTCGTTGATTGTACTTGAGTTGCTGAATTTGCGTCCGAAATTGCTTCAGCAACTCTTGGGTTCGCTTCGCAGCTCGCTGAATTGAGGGCGACTTCCTTGGGCGAAGACTTGTTTTCTTGCTCGCTTCCGTTGAATCTCAGTGTCCCAGCGAGCTGCATGTCCGATCCTGCAAAGGCGTCAATGTTCTGACCTTCCATCGTGAAGGTCGCCAGGATTCGACGGCCCGAATCGTCTGAAAGGTGCAGCAACACCCACCGAATCGGTACCCCCTCTACCGCGCCGTTGGCAACGATGCGAAGCACACGCATGCCGGACTGACTGACCTGCTCTTCGGCTTCCACGAACTCGTCGAGTTGCTCGCCTAAGATGCCCTGGACATCGGCTTGGAATGCCTGAAGCGTCCACTGCTCCCCCTCGCTGAGGGAAGTCAGCGGGCGGAAGTCGCACTGCCCGATGCTGCGATCATTCTCGATCATACGCATCATGGCCGCGCCAGGCAGATCTTTCATCATTCGCCAACGGCGGTCCATCAGCACCCTGAGATCAAGTTGATCGCTTTGGAGAGCGACATAGAGTCGATCACTTGGAATCGCGTCTGCGACTTCCATTTCCGGTGGGGTCGCTGCTAGCGCGATCGTTGCATCGAGCGGTTTGCGAATCATCTTGATGGTCGCCGCAACATCGAATCCCGGCTCCGCCTTGCCAATCTCGCGCGTCTCGTGCAACGCCATCGCAAGCCAGGTGCAGGTGCCAACCGTTCGATCAAAAGTAAGCTTGCCGATCGTTCGGATCACGGTAGGAACTCCGTCGACTGAACCATCGACTTTGCCCTTGAACTGAATTTTGGCGGCATCGTCGGTGATAGAAACGACTTCGGCCTCTACGTCTGTCGCCGCGACCGATGTCAGGTTCAGAACCGACATCAGTGCTTGCGCGTCGGGACGATACTTCGATCCCACGACGACCTTCTCCCCGGGAAGGAGTTCATCAGCGGCGACGCTCGACGCAGGTAGCCTCAGCAATTCCAGTTCGTCTCGTTCGAAGAAATCTTCGACCCCGTAGATCACCTCCGGCAGCGAGTCTCGACGAACGACCGTCTCTCGTACCGAGTCTCTCAAGGTTTGCGTGTGTGAGGATTGATTCAACTGGCTGCGATTCTTGGCCTCGTGGTAATAACGCTCCACTGCCGTCACCACGGAACCAGGCTGGGCACCAGGTGAACGACGATATCGTTCCTCGTAATCGAACACGGCATCGCTCTGAATCGGAAGTTTCACGCTGCTCTGACGTGAAACGAGCGAATTCTTGGGGATATTCACGTTCCCCTTCACCTCCAATTCGATCCGCACACGAACCAGATCCCGATTGCCAGGGCGCAATAATATGCCCGGATCTGCAGCGTGGGATTGCGATCCGGCGACGACACTCGCGGCGATCGCTCCGGAAGCAATGAAGAAGCGGCGTCGGTCAGTGTTTGATGGCTGGGGCATGAGCAAAGACCAAATCTCGGATAATGATTTCGCGACGAACTCGCCCGTGAAGGCTCTTTCTTCTAGATCGACCTGCCATCAGGAACGATTCAACGGAAATCACCTAGAAATCTCAACGCCCCTAAGCCTCGTGGTTTAAGCCTGTCAATCTGTGCCTGCCAAATCGACAATTCGGATTCCAGGTCAGTGATGCTGTCTCAAAACAAGACATGTGAGAGTGCAAAGTGATGGAAAAAGTTACAAGTGGAGTGGACTTTTAGGGCACAGTCCACTTCAGAGCGGGATTGGCGTTAAAGAGGGTAAGTCGTTCGCAGCCAACGTCTTAACACGTGTAATGAGATTAATCTGTGAAACGAAACCCAAGTTTGGCCCAAGATTTCCTTGTCCTGTTCGTTGGTCAGTTGGTGAACTGTCAAAGTTTTCACTACCAAGGCAACGAGCCTGAGAGCGAATTAGGTCGCAGGAACGAGCCCTTCGAGTTGGAAACTCAACAAATCAGTGAACTTTGCAGGAAATCAATCGGTCCTATAGGTGAAACTAAGCGTTGGATTACGCGTAGTACTTACAGAGGCCAACGGCAAGGAGTCGTTGGTCGCTGAGGATTGCCCCGCTCGATTGGGTGGTGCCGCGAACAGCGGACATCGAAACGAGCGACGGTGCTCAGCAACCCATGAACATCGCTCTATGGATAGAGTGATCCCCGGGCAACATCGGTACATAGTCGAGCGATCCGCCGGGCTCGCAAGGAAATTGAGACTGAAGTACCAGCGCTGGGAGAAATGGCTATGAACGACGACTATCGTGATGAAAAAATCAAGGAACTACGCGACCAACTGACTCGTTTTGCGCCCAAAGGTAAGAAGGTCGAGCAAGCCGGCTTGGCCGAAAAGCTGTACAGCGAAATCGAGTCCGACCGGACCTACGCATTTGATTACCTCTGCTTCCGCGTGACCAATTACCGCCCAGAGTCTCCTAGCCGGCACAGCATCGCCTCTGTCGACCTGAAGCACGACCTGCGGTTGTTGATCGAGGACTTGAGCGACTCGGCAGATGTTGCCGTGAATGAGGTGTTGGAGCCTGTTCACACTGTCGACGAGTTGAGCAAAATGTTCAGCGTGTCAACGAAAACCATTAGCCGTTGGCGCGACTCTGGTTTAGTGAGTCGTCGACTTTTATTCGGTGGACGTAAGCGAGTCGGATTTCTGCACAGCAGTGTTGAACGATTCGTCTCTAACAACCGGGACAAGATTCGACGGGGCGAACGTTTCAGTCAGCTCTCAGACGATGAGAAGTCAGAGATGATTGAACGAGCCCGCCAGCTTGTTGAGGGTGGAGCCAGCTTGTCAGAGGTGACGCGTCAGCTTGCCCACCAGATGAAGCGTAGTCCAGAGACGATACGTTACACGTTGAAGAACTTCGATGCGGACCATCAGTCGTTAGCGATTTTCCCGAACCATCGCGGGGCTTTGACGGATGATGACAAACGGTCGATCTTCAAACTTTACACGCATGGAGCCACGGTCGCACAACTGTGCAAACGTTTCAAGAGAACGCGCACGAGCATTCAACGCATTCTGTTGGACATGCGATTGGAACAGATTATAGAACTGCCGCTTGACTACATCTATAACGAGGACTTCGAGGCGACTGAACGTGAGCCCGAGTACTTGGGTCCTGTGCCTGAGCCCGCTACGGCACCTCGCAAAGTTCGTGTCCCCTCGGGGCTGCCAAGTTACCTCGCAGCGCTTTACGACGTTCCGCTGTTGACTCGAGAACAAGAGTACCACTTGTTCCGCAAGATGAACTACCTCAAGCACAGAGCCAATCGTCTACGAGAAAGCTTGGACGATACGCAGGGCAGCAAAACTGCCATCATGGATCAGATCGATGAGTTGTACGAAGCAGCGGTGCTCGTGAAGAACCGGATCGTCCAGAGCAACCTTCGCTTGGTGGTGTCTATCGCGAAGCGTCACGTTGCCAGCACGGATGATTTCTTCGCACTCGTCAGCGATGGAAATATGTCTTTGATCCGCGCCGTTGAGAAGTTCGACTACTCGCGAGGAAACAAGTTCAGCACGTACGCCTCCTGGGCGATCATGAAGAACTTCGCAAGAACGATTCCAAGCGAATTCAAGCATCGTGACCGATTCCGCACTACAACCGAAGAGTTGTTCGTGGCACGCCAGGATGAGCGTCTCGATCCGTACGTCGAAGAGACCGTGCAACGTTCGCGTCAGCGTGAATTGTCGAAAATCCTTAATCGGCTTGATGAACGTGAGCAAAAGATCATCACCGCCCGATTCGGGCTGGGGCGTGGGAAAGAGCCACTGACCTTGAAGCAAGTGGGTGAAGAGATGGGCGTCACCAAGGAACGCATTCGCCAATTGGAGGCACGTGCCCTTTCCAAATTGCGAGAAGCGGCGGACGAGGCCAAAATCGACGTGGAGCTTGGTTCGTAGAAACGTTCCCTCACTTGGCGAAACGCATGCCACGCTCTTCGGAGCGTGGTTTTTTTGTGCTTTCGGCGATTCGCCGGATGAGCCGAAAGTCTGGACGTTTCCCAATACTCAGCTTGGTTGTCATACTGTCCGTTCATGTCGCATCCATCATCCGAATCGTCTGACAACGTCGAACTTTTGGCACCTGCCGGAGACTGGGATTGCGCTCGTGCTGCGATCGAGAATGGGGCGGATGCGATCTATTTCGGGTTGGACTGTGGGTTCAACGCTAGACATCGAGCCACGAACTTCGGACTTGCCGACCTCACCGGGATCGGACAAATGCTTCGCAAGCGTGGTGTGCGCGGCTACGTCACTATGAACACGTTGGTGTTCCCTGAAGAGATGCAGCCGCTGGTGAAAGTTATCGAGGCGATTGCTGAGGCCGGAATCGACGCGGTGCTCGTTCAGGATTTTGGCGTCGCTCGTCTTGTTCGAGCCATTTGTCCTGAATTGGAGATCCATGCCTCGACCCAAATGAGCCTCACGAGCGCGGAGACCATCGACGTCGCGACGCGACTCGAGTTGTCACGCGTGGTACTGGCTCGAGAACTTTCGGTGAAGGAAATCCGGAAGATCGCCGAAGCGACGGAAATGCCGCTTGAGGTCTTCATTCATGGTGCGTTGTGCGTCGCGTACTCCGGCCAATGCCTGACTAGCGAATCGCTCGGAGGGAGAAGTGCAAATCGAGGTCAGTGTGCCCAGGCATGTCGATTGCCCTATGAATTGATTTGTGACGGCGAAGATCAGGATTTGGAGGATGTTCGTTACCTGTTGAGTCCCCAAGACTTGGCGGGCTACGCTGCCATTCCTGATTTGATCGAGGCGGGCGTTGCGTCACTGAAGATCGAGGGCCGTCTAAAGACGCCCGAATACGTGGCGAACATCACCAAGCATTACCGCCAGGCGATTGATCAAGCAAAAACGCAGAACCGTGTCGTCGTTTCGGACGAGGCGAAACGTGAAATGGAGCTATCGTTTTCGCGAGGCTTTTCCCCAGGTTGGCTGGAAGGCAACGACCACAAACGCTTGGTGCCAGGATTGCAGTCTGCGAAGCGCGGCGTCGAGTTGGGCTGTGTGCGAAGCGTTCGGGATCAAAGAATTGAGGTGAGGCTCGCATGTTCAGTCGCATTGGGTGATGGTTTAGCGATCTATTCTCGATCAGGAGACTCCGCTACAGCGCAGCAGGGTGGTCGCATTTACTCACTTCATGATCCAGCGGGTCGGAAGTGCAAGGAAGTCGCAGATAGTTGCGTAGCGTGGATTGGTTTTGGACAGGGGGAACTTGATTGGGCGTCCGTCCAGCCTGGCGATACGGTGTTCAAGAATGACGACCCCAAGCTCAATCGCCGACTCAGGCAAACCTATTCATCGAGTGATCCCGTTCGGCGACAACCTCTCCGCATTGAGGTAACCGCGATAGCGGGAGAACCGCTTGGATTGTTTGTTTCCGACCGTGTTGGTCGTTCAGTTCGAGTTAGGGGCACCGAGTCGCTGCCGGTCGCAAATAAGCATCCGATAACGGAAGAAGTACTCAGGGAGAAGCTTGGACGACTCGGTGGTACCGGCTTTGAATTAGGAGAACTATCGGCGACGATCGAGGGTTCGCCAATGGTTCCGATGGCGATGCTGAACCAACTACGTCGTGACGCCGTGCGAGAACTGTTGGCGTTGATGCTTGAGCCCCCCAGCCGTCGGATTGATGTGTCATGCGGCGAGGCGATGTTGGCGCCCATTGAGGGTCCTGAGTCAGAGGTGGGGAAACTCCAGACCAGGCCTCAACTGGCTGTGTTGTGTCGCACGGCGGAACAACTTCGTGCGGCGTGCGAGTCCAACGTCGACTTGGTGTACGCCGATTTTCATGACATACGAGAGTATGGGGCGGCGGTCGCTGTTGCTCGTGAGCATGGCGTACCGATCGGATTGTCTTCCGTGCGGATTCAAAAGCCAGGTGAAACAGGTCTGCTTCGCGTGCTCGAACGGCATCAGCCAGATTACATGCTCGCGCGAAACCTTGCTGCCTTGGATCGTTACGCAAGTGCTGGCATTTCGACCGTTGCTGACTTTTCGCTCAATGTCGCAAACCACCGTGCCGCAGAGTGGATTCGATCTCTCGGGGCGGTTCGCGTGACAGCGTCTTACGATTTGAATCGTGATCAGCTGACGGGGCTTGTTGACTCCTTGCCGTCGGCCTGGATGGAAACCGTCGTTCATCAACACATGCCGATGTTTCATATGGAGCACTGTGTGTTCTGCGCGGTGTTGTCTCCTGGAACCGATAAGACGAATTGTGGCCGACCCTGTGATCGGCACGTTGTTTCTTTGCGTGATCGTGTGGGTGCGGAACACGCATTGCAGGCTGATGTGGCCTGTCGAAACACCCTTTACAACGCGACCCCTCAAAGCGGGGCAGAGTTGGTTGATGATCTAGTTCAACGCGGAGTCAATTGGTATCGAGTCGAGCTCTTAGACGAGCTGGCCGATGAGTCGAAACGCGTTGTCGCGTTGTACCGCGACCTGCTCGATGGGCGTATACGAGGCCGAGAGGTATGGCGTGCCCTGAATGCGACGAATCGCGTTGGCGTGACACGCGGGACCCTTGAGTCCAAACGCAATCCACTTGCGATCTTATAGCTCAGCAGCGTGTGGATTGACGATCGGAGGCGGCGTTGGCGTGACCGACGGAATCGTCGGCTGTCCCTTTCGACGCAGCAGACGAATCCCCTCGCTTTGGTCAGGATCACGCAACAGTCCGACAAGCGAATCCATTTTCATGGGTGCGGCGAATAGGTATCCCTGTGCGGAGTCGCAGCCCCAGTGTCGAAGCGACTGCAGTTGCACTTCTGACTCAACGCCCTCGGCAACGATGCGGGCGTTGAGATGGTGGGCGAGTTGAACAATCGCCTGAGCGATGACGGAATGACTGTGGTCGGATGCGATCGAGGCCGTGAAGCTGCGGTCGATTTTGACCGCTTCGATCGGGTATGCCTGAAAACAGGTGAGCGACGACTGCCCTTTGCCAAAGTCATCGATTTGAATGCCGACACCGGAGTCGTGCAGGCAAAGCATGTTGTCAAGTGCTTGCTCTCCGTCGCGTGAGTTGATCGACTCGTTCATTTCCAGCTTTAGACGGCGACGATTAAAATCGGCTTTTTGGATTATCGTTTCGAGATGGTCAACGAAGAATGGGTCGCTCAATTGACGCTGCGACACGTTGACGCCGAGATACATGTCGTCCTCGAAAAGGTCGAGATCGAGCTTCGTAAGCTCAATGAAGTCGCGCATTGCGTTTTCAAGAACCCACTCACCCACGCGACCGATCATGCCGATCTCTTCGATCATGGGAACGAACTCGCTTGGCGAGACGTTCTTTCCGCTTTCCGAGGTCCATCGAATCAGAACTTCAACTCCCTGCACTGTTCCCTTCGCAAGATTGATGATTGGCTGATAGTTCAAGGCGAATGATTCGTTCGTGATCGCACGACGAAGTTGGTCCTCCATCTCCATGCGTGCGACGACGTCTTCGTGCATCGTTTGGTCGAAGATTGCAACACGTCCTTTTCCGCAGTTTTTAGCGCGATACATGGCGGTATCCGCGTTACGCAGCGCTTCATGTGCATCGGCGACATGATCGTCGATATAGGCAACACCGACACTCGTTCCGATATTGACCAGTCGATCGGAGAGTCGAAACGGTTCTGAGATTCGCGACACGATGCGGTCCGCCACGGCGAGTGCATCCTGCGGGTCATCGAGTTGTTCGAGAAGGACGACGAACTCGTCACCGCCCAGTCGCACGGTTTCGCCAGCCTCAGAGACTCGCCCAGTCGTGTCCTGTTCTCGGACACATTGCTTCAATCGTGCCGCCACTTGGTTCAACAGATCGTCACCCGCATTGTGCCCCAGGCTGTCATTGATGATCTTAAAATTGTCGAGGTCCAGGAATAGGACAGCATTCTCAGGTTTCCTGATAACTTCCCGCTTGGGAACGATTTTGGAAAGCTTGTCAATCAAGTAGGGGCGGTTGGGCAACTTTGTCAAAGCGTCGCGATGCGCCATCACACGCATCGTCTCTTCTGCTCGTCGTCTTCTTTCGACTTCTCTGCCGAGGTCGAGAACCTTCTTTTCCTGGATGGTCGCCAATCGACTCTTCTCGCTCAACGCGAGCGCAAGTTGTCTCGCTTCGTCCGACTCAAATGGTTTCTTCAGCAAGAGCAGGCGATCGCTGTGTCCCAGACGGCCAAGCACATCCTCCCAAACATGGTCACTGTAGGCAGTGCAAATGACAACATGAAGACTAGGGTCAATCTGCCAAAGTCGCTCAGTGGTTTCCATTCCGTCCAACCCCTGTGGCATACGCATGTCAACGAATGCTAGGGAGTATCGTCGGTCCGAGACAACGGACGCTTCAACAAAGTCGATGCCTTGTTCACCCGAATGCGCGTGTTCAAGCACGTACGTTGGGTCGAGCTCATCGGTGTGTTTCGGGTTCTCGGCGCAGTCATCGCCCAGGTCACGCAAGAACCGAGACTCAAAATCTGACAACGCTTCGTTGTCAGACCGGTTCTCAGAGAAGATCCTTGAGAACGTATCGTGAATTTGTTGTTGATCGTCAACGACTAGAATGCGACGAACGTCCTGCAGATTGGTCATGGCTGTGCTTGTGTCCCACTGAGAAGGGAGGCGGTGGAGGTTTCTGCGCGGAGAGGGGCCGAGCATCTGGGTACTTCGACCACAAACGTAGAGCCTTTGCCAATGCCTTCGCTCTCCGCCGTGATCGAACCGCCAAGTCGTTTGAGTGTGAGCGCGCAGAAGTGAAGGCCGAGTCCCGTTCCACTTTCACGCGTCGTAAAGTGAGCGTCAAAGATCTTCCGAAGCGTCGATTGTGTCATTCCACAGCCGTTGTCACGGAACTGAATGGAAGTCGATCGCTCCCCTTCGGTTACGTCGATCAGCAAACGCCGTGTTTCTACGCCAGCGGATTCACGCATTGCGTTGCGCGCGTTTCCGATGATGTTGATCATCGTCTGTAGAAGAAGAGAGCGGTCGGCGTGGACGTCGGCGTCCACGTCCCCCGTGATGCGGACCCTGACGTCATCTTCTTCAAGCCGAGCGCTACAGCAGGCGATCGCTTCATCGATTACTTCGCTTAGTTGGATCTGCTTCGGTTTGATCGTTTGGTCGGCGTGTCGTTGTTGGTCACGTATGACATCGTGTATGTGTCGGATATTGTCGTGAAGCGTTTCAAGCAACTCGCCAATGGAATCTTGTTCGCACTTCAACGATCCCGCCAAACCCTCTAGGTAGTCAGGTGTGGCGGCAAGGAGTCCCGCATCGACATCGTCTTGTTTCAGGCGTGAGGCCAATCGGTCGAGCGGCTGAATGCGTAGCTTGTGAACGCGTCCACAGGCAGCGTCCAGAAGGCTGTTCACATTCGTCAGTACGTTACCGACGTTGTGGATGACCGTGCTGGCGACTTGACTTCGGCCGGCAGCTCGAGATGCGGTGGCGAGCTGCGTTTGAGCATCCCCAAGACGTCCAAGCATCTGGTCGAACGCTCCCGCGAGGTGACCGATTTCGTCGTTTCGAGTAAGAGCGAGACGTTCGGTTGCGAGCCCATGTTCGGCGATCCGCTGAGAATGCTCGCGGATACGAGTCAGCGGACTAATGACGATGCGTTGCAACAAAAGCAGAAGCATCAGCAATGCAGCGACTGACCCGAAAATGAATGAGTTGCGTGCAAGCAGCGTGGTTCGTTTTGAGCGAGCCGTGATATCGCGAGGAACGCGGATAAAGACATTGGCCAGTTTCTGATCGTGAATTCCTGTCAGTTGTATCTCAACGATCATCGTTGATTCATTGGCTTCCCAAACGATCAGTTTTTGTGCGGGATTTGATGTTCGAGGAGACTGGAGTGAAAACTCGACTTGTGTTTGCCGGCGAAGCGTTGTGACAAGGGTTTCGTCGATCCTGCGGGCAACGATCAAGAACCGCCCGTTTGGTGGATGTGGGGATTTCGCAGCCGCGTCCAGCCCGACGATGGAAATCATGACCAACGACTGATCGCCGATTCGAGTCATGCCGGAGAACGACCGATGGTGAGAACTGCGGCAGACTTCAACTAGCGACTCGAATTGCATTTGAACATCGTTGACGGACACATCGGTGTTGCGACGCATCCACTTCCAATCACCCGTCGCAGCGATGTAGGCAGCCCAGTCGAGTTTTCGAGTCGCCCAAGATCCGGACTCCTCTTCGCTCCGAATGAATGAACTGGGTCGTTCGACCGTTCCGTCATCAATCCGCGAAGCCCAATGCAATGCCAGGTCATTGAGATGCTCCACTTCAGCGTTCATTGCTGCGAGGACGCGGTTGGCATCACGGATTCCGCCGGAGCGTTCTAAAGCGACAAACTCGGGCTGAATCACCTGCTGGCGCACCATTTCGTCGATCGTGAGAAAGACGAAGAACATGGCACCAAGAGAGAGCACTAACTTGCTCCGCAACGATCCCTGATGGGTGCGCGCACCTGTGTCGACCGAGGTCTCGTGGGTCGATGGTTTGCCTTGGTTGGTCGAGCGTTTCACTGCCGCGTTAGCCCTATAGTGTGCGAAACCACTTGGTTTCCAAACTGTAGGTCTCACCGGGTCCGCCAAAGCCCGGCCTAGCATCAGAAGAATGTGATGCTGAGAAACGCAATTTGTGATTGACTAGATGGGCCGATTGTGACGGTTTTATGGACCCGCAATGGTACGGTCGTCCGACATTGGAGCGGGACGTTCGTAGAACCTTTTTGCTGCAGGATGGAAATCAAGACTCCCTTCGGTCACCACATCAAAGGGAATCATGCCGGGCCGATCCGGAGCGGCATACCACGCTTCAAGCGCCGCCGTGACCAAGTCGTCAGGCGTATCGGGTCGTGCCATCAACATCGCCAGTGCGGTCGATGGAAATCCTCGAACGTCGATGAGGGGAATTGACTTCCAGCGATCGTCTGACTCAAGTCTGTCAATTAGCTCACTCCCTTCCCCCATGCAAATGATCGCTGCATCGGGTGCACCGGGTGCATCGGGTGTGTACAGAAGATTCCAGTCCTCATGTGCATCCTCGATCGAGTCTAGTAAGCCTGGTATCGAACTCAGCAGCTGCCGCGCCATCTTACGCGATCCACCGCCAGGCGGGCCCAAGGCTACCCTTCGTCCCTCGAGTTGTTCAATCGATTCGATTCCAGAGCCTTCCTTGGAAAACACGTAAAAATATTCGTAGTGCAAAGGCGCAACGACCTTCATGCCATGACCACTCGAACCTTCCTGGATGCATGCCAAATGTACTTTGCCCGCCTCAAGCAAATCAGCGTTTTCTTTGGAACCTTCCGTCGGAATGACCTCACACACGACGCCGCTGTGCTGCGAGCTAATGCTTTCCTTTAGCAGTTCCGCAACCTCAATGTAGACGCCATCATCGACGCCTCCGGCGATGATGACTTTCGCCGGAATCGAGTGATGCATTTGTTGAATTGCAAGATGCGCTAGTCCGGCGACCAGAGGTGAAAGCAGCAACATCAATAACATGGCAGCCTGGAACCGACGGTGCGATGTTGATGAATGCAATACACGACGACCGGTAAGCGCACCGACGACCGGTACGCCCTCGAACCAGTGCCAAGCCTTCAGCACGCTCGAGCGTGGGCGTGCCTCGATGGGTCGGTCTTCGAGAAAGGCGTCGAGTTCCTTCGCGAGTTGCTCGCCTGATTCGTATCGCTTCGCAGGGTTCTTCTCCAAGCACTTCGCGATGATGGTCTCTAAATCGATCGGAACGTCAGCGCGGACGCTTCGTGCGGAGGGTGCCGGGTGATGAACCACCTGTACCAGCGTTTGCATCACAGTGTCCGCCACAATCGGAGGACGCCCCGTGACACAGGCAAACAGAATCGCACCCAACGAATAGACGTCGCTTTGCCGGCAAGCGCGGTCACTATGTCCGCCCGCCTGCTCCGGAGCCATGTAGTGCGGTGTTCCGATTGCTGCGCCGCTGCCAGTGACGCTGCTATCGGAGTCCATGTGCTTGGCGAGCCCAAAGTCGGTCACATGAATCTGGTCTTGTTCGTCGATCAAAACATTCGCGGGTTTCAGGTCGCGATGCAGCACACCGTTTTGGTGCGCGTGATGAATCGCCACAGCGACATCACGCACGTACCGCGCGGCTTCTTTCGGTTCCATTACCGCGCCATTGATCTTTCGTTGAAGATCGGTGCCGCGAATGTATTCCATTGAAAAAAAGTGATGGCCAGCGCGTCTACCGAATTGGTGAACGCCGACGATTCCACGATGATGAAGTCGCGCGGCTGCCTGAGCTTCTGTGTAGAACCGGCGAACTTCCGCTGCGTCGGCCAACATCCCGCTACGAATCATTTTGACGGCGACATTTCGATCGAGCTCGTGCTGCTTGGCCAGATAAACGACGCCCATCCCGCCTCGTCCAACGATCTCCATCAGCATGTAGTCGCCGAGGTCGAACGGAAGCGTTGGGCCAGGGTCTCCTTTGGATCGGTGAGCCATGGGAAGCGTTGCGGCGGGGTCGGAGTCGCCGCTGGGAATATTTGTCCCAATCGTTTCCGCATTGGCCGCCTGACCAGGCGTGTTGGAATTCTGGTTGCCGCTGAGGGTTACCTGACCAAGAATGTCCGCGGCCTCGATCAGCTGCTTTAGCTCACCTGCAAACTCGGGAAACTGTTGAATAAATTCTTCGCGACTGCTGAGTTCACCTGCATCGCACGTTCGAAGGTACGCTGCAAACGCTTCGTCCAAGGGATCGTTCGTGCTCGGTGACTCTGACATAAAAAGGAGGGTGACCCCATTGG
>JBPCVD010000256.1:0-6525 GCA_051010815.1 Rubripirellula sp. | reverse complement strand
CTGTTGCAGTCTGCATCTGGTGGCTGACTTTCGTGACCACTTCGTTTTCGAAATGGGTCACGAAAAAGGCTCGCGGGTTGGACAGCCCGTGCCGTCCCAGCGTTCGCACTTCATAACGCCCCACCGGTACATCATCCCCAATGGTGACCATGAATTTCCCGGATTGCCCGACCGGTTGATCGGTGAAGGGCAGGGGGTCGGAAGTCTTCTGGCTGGCCGCGATGTCGGGATGGGAGAAGACCAAACCATTGACATCGTCGAGGCGCTCACCCGCGACGACATGCGCGTCAAACGAACTTCCGGAGCGTCCGCCAGTCCTGGACAGGGCGCGCAATTCGCTAACGTGGAATTGCGCCAGCGTCTCGCTGTGCGAACAGAAGCCAATCAGGGCGAGAACTAGAACGTGTCTAGATACCGGCAGTATTCGAGCGATGACCAACGACCTCAATGATTGAACAGAAACTCTTTCGAATTGATCAGCGACCACAACACGTCTTCGTAAGCTTCCCGACGATTCTGCTTGTTTGCCACGTACGTGACGGTCGCCTTCATCTCTCCGTCACTCGGTTCCCGAGTGAACGCGATCAGATACAACTCTCGGATCTTCTCTTCATCAGATCTTGCGTCGTCGACCGCTAATGCCGCCGCCCTACCATTTTCGTTGGACAACTTGCCCTGGATCTCTTCGGAGTTCAGCAGATGCAAACTCTGAGAAAGATTCGCTTCTTGAGATCGTTCGCACTCACAAGCAGTGGTCGATTCCGGCCGGCCAAAGACTGTCAGGAAGTACGACGAAAAACCTGTGTCCGGCAATGCAACCGCACGGACGCCCGGAGGCATCCCGCTGAAGCGAGTGGGACTGAGTGTCAAATGATCAATCGCGTCAAGCAACACCTCGGCCTGCAAACGCTTGGGATAAAACCGTGAATAGCTGCGGCGGTCGCCCAAATTCTCGGCAATCGCTTCGCTATCGGCTTGGTATGCACGTGATCCTACGATGAGTCGAATCAGTGCCTGAAGGTCGTAACCCGACTGTTTGAACGCGGATGCCAATCCATCCAACAACTCCGGATTCGAGGGCGGGTTGGTGATCCGCAAATCATCCTCCGGTTCGACCATCCCGCGGCCTAAGAAGTGTTTCCAGTATCGGTTGACCAACGCTCTGGCGAAGAATGGATTTTCGGGGTCGGTCATCCAGTCGGCGAAATGGTGTCGTGGATCTTCCTGCGCTGATATCGCCAACTCGTCAGCATCGAGCCCCGCAGGTTTCAAGGCTTGTCCGGTCTTCGGATGCTTTGCGGAGGCACCACCACGCCTGGCAAAAAAGCGAGGCTCTCCCGGATCGCCGCCGCTCTTCTTGGATACGGTCGTGAAGAAAGCGGAGAGTTGCGCGTAATCCGCCTGGCTCCATTTTTCGTAGGGATGATGATGACAGCGTGCGCACTGGATGCGTTGCCCAAGAAAGAGCTGCGCGGCATCCTCGATACGCTGATTCGTATCAGACACCTGCTGGTACCAAGCGACCGGCGGATGACTGGCGACACTTCCCGATGCGGTGATGATCTCGCGAACAAATTGGTCGTACGGTTTGTTATCTGCAATGCTGTCGCGAATCCATTGGTGGAATGCAACATTCGAAAATCGCAATGCGCCACCGTCGCGCCGATTCCTCAGAATCGTATTCCACTTCCCCGCGAAATAGTCCGCGTGGTCATCGCTGCCCAACAGCCGATCGATGTAACCTGCTCGCTTGTCCGCGGCCGAATCGTTCAAAAACGCCTCGGCCTCCGCCTGGTTCGGCAGTCGCCCGGTCAAGTCGAGTGTAATGCGACGCAAGAACGTTGCATCATCGCAGCGTGGAGAGGGTGTAATCCCAAGCGATTCGAGCTTCGCGAACACAAAACGGTCGACTGGGTTGTCGCGGTCCTTCGGAAACAACTCGGGGGATCGTCCTGAGGCATCAAAGGGAATGTCCGCCCGAAACACGGTGACATGACCCTGATAGCGAGCCATCACTGCGACATCCCCCACCAAATCGTTCAACTGAACCAATCCGCGGGCATCGCAGTCAGCCATCTCAGAGTCATTCGACTCATACACGGCGGCTCGAGTCACATCCTCGACTGTACCGTCGGAATACCTTGCGATAACCGCGAGTTGCTGTGTCGAAGATGCGGCCAACCTTCGATGTTCTGGGATGACTTCGATGGATTCCACTTGTGGTTGGTCGGCATCACCGTAGGGCATTCCCTGAGCAATCCAACGACGCATCAGGCGGTACTCATGGCTATCCATTTCTAACCGCTGCCCACCACCATGCGGCGATGCATTGATCGCTTTCGTCAGGAGCAAACTTTGATCCGGCGCTGCGGGTGAGAGCCGGCGCCCACGAGACTCGCGAACCAAGTGGTCGTAGTCCTCCTGGGGGCCGAAACCGAGCAAAGAAAGTTTAAAGCCGTTTTGACCCGCCAATTTGCCGTGGCAACCGCCACCATTGCATCCGAGCTTCGTGAAAATCGGAACGATCCGGCCGGGAAAGCTGAGTGTCGCCACGTTGCCCGTGTCGACGATCTTGACTGGAAGCGTCGTTTCAATTCCATCGGGGTCGATGGCAGTGATCGACACTTCTCCATCCGCGATTGGCACGAGTAAACCGTTCACGACTTCCGCGATCCCGTTCGGCGCGACGCGGTAGGAGACATCATGTGTTACGTCTTCGACGCCCAACTCTTCATGCTCTCGAGAAACGATCAGCTGCAGTCTTGCGTCGAGACCATCCAGGGTGATGTGCCCATCGGCGCCAACGACCACCCGATCGAATCGGAGCTTCTTCTGCTCTGATTCAGCGGTCGGCAGCTGCGAACTCTCGGTCGACTCGACCGCGACGGCCGCCGCTGTGAAACACAGACAGAGACACGCCATGGCGAGTCGTGTCCAGGCAGCGAGCGACGAAGGAACTCGCTTGTTGGCGAAGACAGACACTAAATCAACTCAGCGATGGGTTCGTGGTCCACAAGGTACTGCGGCCGCCCCGTCGGATCGGGAATGGTGACCGATGCCGTATCAATGCCCAAGTTGTGATAGAGCGTCGCTAAAATTTCCTGCATGTGAACTGGGCGTTCTGCAGCTTCTTCACCGAGGCGATTGGTCGCGCCGATCGCTTGCCCTGTTCTCATGCCACCACCAGCCAGGTAAGCACAGCTCACCTTGGTCCAGTGATCGCGACCTGCGTTGGCATTGATTTTCGGCGTTCGCCCAAACTCTCCCCAGACGACGACGGTGACGTCATCCAACATGCCGCGTTGATCCAAGTCCTCAATCAATGCACTGAGGCACTGGTCGAGCTTACTTCCATGATCTCGAACCAAATCAAAGTTCTGACCATGACTATCCCAGCGACCGTAGCTGAGGCTGACCACTCGGGCTCCCGCCTCCACCAATCGCCTTGCCATCAGCAGTTGTTCGTTACAGGTCGGGGCGCCGTCGTATTGATACTGATAGGGTTTGCCATCGCCATAGCGTTCTACCACCTTCGGATCCTCTTTACTGAGGTCCAAGGCATCGAGCAGGCTGCTGCTGGTGAGGACATCCAGGGCCCGACGGCCAAAGACATCCATGCCCTCCATGGAGCCGGTGATATCGATATCACGACGCATGGAGTCGATTTGGCTCAACAGTTTTCTGCGATCTGCAAGCCGCTCAATCGTGATGCCGTTGAGGGTCATGTTCTTCATGCCTGGCCCATCCGGCTTGAACGGGGCATAAGCTGCCCCCAAGAAACCGGGCGTCCCCGAGTCTGACCAGGGCACGTGCCGGGTCGGTTTGGCTAAACCGATATTGGGCGGCACCGAAGCGTCCACCGGTCCGAACAGTTTCGAGACTGTCGAGCCAATTGCCGGCCGCCCGCCAATGCTCTTCAAATCGTTCTTGTTCCAACCGCTCAAACATTGATGCGCTTCGTGTCCGCCGCTGCACCCAACCACGCTTCGAATGACTGCCGCCTTGTCCATCATCCCGGCTAGCTTTGGGAAGACTTCGCAGATTTCGATGCCGGAAACACTCGTTTTGATCGCTCGGAATTCGCCTCGGACCTCCGACGGCGCGTCCGACTTAATCTCCCACATGTCTTGGTGCGGTGGCCCGCCTGCCAAGAAGACGTTGATGATGGCTTTGTGTGAATTGGCTTTTCCGGCCGCCGCCTCAGCACGCATCAAATCAGCTAACGAGAAACCGCCAGCACCAAATGAGAGTCCACCGATCTTGAGGAAGCCTCGCCGCGAGACTCCGTCGCAATAGCGGCTCTTCTGGCCAAGAATCGACAACATGATCGAATCGTCCAGGTGGAGGGAAGGTGGAGGGACCCACACGGTCGAATCTCAGCTCATCTGACTTCGACGGGGCGGGAGGAGGGATTTGTTGGAAGGATTCGGCGAGGGTCCGAAAGTTAACAACCGCACCATGATAGCTCCCCAATGCGACATTTGACAACCTTTCGTCCCATAGCTCGACGAACGTCTCTGCCTTTCAAGTGGCGGGTTCCCGTGCGATAACCGGTGATTCTGGCCCATTTCACCAACAGACGGAGCCTGCCTCATGACCTCACCCGCTCCTCAAAATGTGCAGGAACTCGACGAATCCATCAGCATGCCGACATCGGAGGTCGTGGAAGCCCTGCATCAATGCCCGGGGCCCGTCACTGTCCTCGGGGCCGGTGGAAAGATGGGTTACCACGTCTGCCGCATGCTCCAGCGAGCACTCGCAGAGCTAGGTCGCGAAGAAGACCTGATTGCCGTCTCTCGATTCGGCTCCCCCGACGCTGAGCTGAAATTCACGTCGGCTGGAATGCGGACCCTCCGCGCCGACTTGAGCGACCCTGAGGACGTCGCCAGGGTACCTACGGCCCCCAATGTCTTCTTTTTGGCTGGTGTGAAGTTCGGGACAGCCAACGATGTCGACCTGCTTCGACGCATGAACGAAACGATGCCGCAACTCGTTGCCAACCGGTTTTCTGACTCGCGAATCGTGGTCATGTCGACCGGTTGCGTCTACTCCTTTGCCTCCCCCGACAGCGGTGGTTCGACGGAGGATGATGCAACGGACCCACCAGGCGCCTATGCACAGTCTTGCCTCGCTCGCGAGAGAGCCTTCGCCCTTGCATCCGAAACACACGGAACAAGGTGTGTGTTCGTTCGATTGAACTACTCGATTGATTTGCGTTACGGTGTGTTGCTGGACCTTGCCAAGCAGATTCAGCAAGGCACACCCGTCAATGTCGACACCGGATTCGTGAACGTGATCTGGCAGGGTGATGCCGTTCAACAAATCTTGCGATGTCTACCGCTCACTCGCAAACCACCTCTGATTTTGAATATCACCGGTCGCGAAACACATTCAGTCCGTGAATTGGCAACGCGAATCGGGGAACGCTTTGGAAAGACGCCAGACTTTGCGGGACGTGAATCGGAGCGATGCTGGATCAGCAACAGTGATCGCGCGCGAAAACTGTTCGGCGAGCCCTCCGTCGAGATGGACCAAATGATCGATTGGATCGCTGACTGGATTTCGAGCGGATGTGAGACGCTCGAAAAACCAACGCACTTTCAAAACCGTGATGGCAACTACTGATGCATGAAACTTGGATTGAACAACTACGCGCAGGGACGGTCATCCCTGCATCTCCGCTCGCCTTGGATGGGGATCGCAAATGGTCCGAACGCTACCAACGAGGCCTCACGAATTATTATCTCGATGCGGGTGCAAAGGGAGTTGCCGTCGGCGTGCATACAACCCAGTTCGCGATTCGCGAGCACGATTTGTATGAACCTGTCCTAACGTCTGTCGCGGAGACGATCGACGCGCACTCGACGGAGCAGGTAATCATCCGCGTGGCCGGCATTTGTGGCGACACCCACCAAGCTTGCGCTGAAGCCGAGGTGGCGCGGTCAGCAGGCTATCACGCCGGCCTGCTCACCACCAACGCCGTCCGCGATCGCACGGAAACTGAAATCCTGGACCATTGCCGGGCGGTCGCCGAGACAATGCCGGTGTTTGGTTTCTACTTGCATTCAGCAGTGGGCGGACGCACCTATTCCTTTCGCTTCTGGCGAGAGTTTTGCAACATCGAGAATGTCGTCGCCATCAAGATCGCCGCTTTCAATCGCTACCAAACGTTGGATGTGATTCGTGCCGTGATCGAATCTGGTCGCGACGACATCGCGCTCTACACTGGAAACGACGACAACATCATCAACGACTTGTTGACGCCATTTCGATTCAATGGTCGCGAGCGTTGGTTTGCGGGAGGACTGCTTGGCCAATGGGCTGTCTGGACAAAACAAGCCGTTCAAATGTTGGAACGAATCCATCAAGCAAGGGCAAACGAGACGATCACGTTTGACTGGCTCGCTGCGAACGCTCAATTGACCGATGCGAACGCGGCTATTTTTGATGCAGCTAACGATTTTGCGGGCTGCGTTCCCGGTGTCAATGAAATGCTTCGTCGGCAAGGATTGCTACCTTCCAACC
>JBPCVD010000255.1:0-2663 GCA_051010815.1 Rubripirellula sp. | reverse complement strand
AGAAGCGGGCCCTGGCCACTTCGAACAAACTGACGCACCCCCGGCAAAGCCGACGCTGAAACGCCTATGGTTTAGTCATAGCTCACGCGACGCCCGATTGGTTTCGGGGGCGTTGAGCGATGAACGCACGCGAGGATTCCTGTGGATGTCGAGATCCTAAGCCGGCTGCAGTTCGCTGGAACCATCATGTTCCACTACCTCTTTCCACCCTTGTCGATTGGCTTGGGACTGCAGCTATTTTTATGCGAGGTCGCTTACAACCGGACGGGAAACCTGATCTGGGAAACGGCGGCACGATTTTGGACGCGCGTCTTCGCGGTGAACTTCGCAATGGGCGTTGCGACCGGCATCGTGATGGAATTCGAATTCGGAACGAACTGGGCCGCCTACTCCCGATTCGTCGGTGATGTCTTCGGGTCCGCATTGGCAGCAGAGGGAATCTTTGCGTTCTTCCTGGAAAGTGGCTTCCTTGCAATCCTCGTATTTGGCTGGGACCGCGTCTCGCCAAAGATGCATCTCTTCAGCACTGCGATGGTTTTCCTGGGTTCGGTCTTCAGTGCCGTTTGGATTGTGATTGCCAACAGTTGGCAACAAACGCCCGCTGGATACCACATCGTGTGGCAGGACGTGCAAGGAAAATCGGTTCCGCGAGCGGAGGTCACTGAGTTCTGGCAAATGGTCTTCAACCCGTCGTCGGTCGATCGACTCACCCACACCCTGATCGGCGCTTTTGTCCTTGGGGCGTGCTTCGTCGCCTCGGTCAGTGCCTACTACCTGCTGAAAAAGCGTCATCGAGAATTCGGGCGTTGCTGCTTATCCATCGCCTTGCCATCGGCCTTTCTGTTTACGCTGCTGTCCGCCGTCTCTGGGCACGACTCCGCACAGAAACTCGCGATCACGCAGCCAGCAAAGCTTGCCGCGATGGAAGCACACTTTCATTCCTCGGACGAACCAGCAGGGCTCTACCTGTTTGGCTGGCCTGATGCGGAACGCGAAACCGTTCACTTCGGATTGCAGATCCCGAGAATGCTGAGCTTCATGGTTCACAACGATTTCAAAACGCCGGTCGACGGGCTGGATCAAATCGAGCCGAAAAATCGACCGCCGGTCTGGCTTCCGTTTCAGATGTTCCACTTGATGGTGGGGATTGGTACATGCCTGATTTCGATCACCGCGTTTTCATTTTGGAGCTCCTTTCGAGGCAAACTCGAGTCGAGACGCTGGCTGCTGTGGTTGCTCGTCTTCTCGCCGGTCGCTGCGATGGTCGCCAATCAGGCAGGATGGATTACTGCCGAGGTGGGGCGACAACCCTGGATCGTTTACCCCTCCGTGCAAGACGGCGTTGAGATGATGGGACTGCGCACCAAGGACGGTCTGAGCGAATCCGTTACCGCGCAGCAGGTCATGAGCTCGATCGTCATGTTTGGAGTCATCTACTCTCTGCTATTTGCGGTCTGGATCTATGTGCTGAATCACAAGATCCACCACGGACCTGAAACGGTCGAAGAGTTGCAGCAACACAAACACCAAGTCGCAGCCACCGCTGGGCGGGCGACTCTCACCGAGTCGATCAGTCACGGCGGAAGCAGTATCGGTGGGTCGATGATGGACGACGAATCATGAGCACGTATGACCTCCTTACCTTCGTCTGGTTCCTATTGCTGGGCCTGCTGCTTTGCGGATACGCGATTCTGGATGGTTTTGATCTTGGCGTCGGCATTCTGCATCCCTTTGTGGCCAAGGGTGACGAACAACGTCGGCTTGTCATGAACTCGATCGGACCTCTCTGGGATGGGAACGAGGTTTGGCTCGTGACGTTTGGTGGCGCTCTCTTTGCCGCCTTCCCCGTCGCGTATGCCACGGTTTTCAGCAGTTTTTATGAAGCATTTCACCTGCTGTTGCTTTGCCTGATCGGGCGCGCCGTTAGCCTGGAATTCCGATCCAAGGTCCATTCAGTCACATGGCGACGAATCTGGGACACGGGATTCTTCCTCTCTTCGATCACCGCCGCCATGTTGCTCGGTATCGCAGGTGGAAACATCCTGGCCGGCATGGAACTTGGACCAGATTACGTCTACCAGGGAAACCTGCTATCGCAGTTGCATTGGTTCCCCTTGATGGTCGGTCTGCTTACCACGACGCTATTTGCGTTGCACGGTGCGATCTATTTGTATCTAAAAACCGAAGATGATCTGCAGGCCAACGTTCGTCGTTTTGTTCTCCCACTATTCGTTGTCTTCGCTCTTCTCTACCTCGGGACAACCGTCGCCACCTGGTTCTACTCACCCCATGCAGTCGACGCGTTGCACGCGCATCCGTGGTTGTGGATCGTACCATTGCTGAACGTCTTCGCTGTCATGAACATTCCCCGAGCCATGCATCTAGGCCGACCGGGTTACGCGTTCTTCACATCATCGATGGTGATCGTCGCCTTCGCGACGTTGTTTAGTGTCGCGATCTATCCAAATCTAATGCGTTCCACCATCGACCCTGCTTACTCGGTCACGTTTCAGAACGCTCGAAGCAGCGAGCAAACGCTCCGAACGATGCTAATCATCGCCTGTATCGGACTTCCCTGCGTGCTGAGCTACACCTCGATCGTTTACTGGGTTTTTCGTGGCAAGGTCAAACTCGACCCCTCCAGTTACTAGCTCGCACGGTGA
>JBPCVD010000254.1:0-4062 GCA_051010815.1 Rubripirellula sp. | reverse complement strand
CAAACGGCGTTGGCGTATGGTGCGGATGACATTGATGGAACCGTTCGGCACGAGCTGATCTATCACGATGCCGGTGCCACGACTCCGGAATGCTTGTCGGTCGACAAAATCAAGGACCTGATCGTGGAAGCGGGTCGTGATCCGATCGAACGAGACACGGTCTATCATCGTGTGCATCGAGACTCCAACGATCTCAAGCAATGGCGTAGTGGCGAGCCTGTCGATCAGCCGGTTGTTGTCAGCAACTGACCTGTGTGCCGCACTGACCTGCGCCAAGTAATGACCTGTACCACGCACTGATCCGAGCAGCGCACTGATCCGAGCAGCGCACTGATCCGGGCAGCGCACTGATCCGGGCCGCGCACCGAAAGAAGCGACGCGGTTCACAACGTGCTTTGCGTTCAGTCGTGATGAGCGACGTTCGGATTCAAACCTTCTTCGAATTGTGCCCGGCTAGTTAGAACGGCTTGCGATCGCCTTCTGCCGAGCGGCCTCGAACTCGTCGCCTTGATTCCAAGCCGGCATCTCCGGCTCGTTAGCGACTCGCCGGCCGACCTCAAATAGCAGTCGGGTATCTTCCACGGCTCCATCCAAATCCCAATCGCTGCGGTATTCATCACTCGGCTGGTGGTAGATATTCTCGACCCAATCATCAAGCTGCTCTTTCCCCCATCCTGCAGGCTTGCCGACAACGTTAATTCCGGAATGCAGATAGACGCCGGGAACGCCGATCTTCGCCAAACTGAATTGATCGGACCGATAGTAATAGCCTCGATCGGGAAAGTGATCGGGCGTGACGATTCGCTTCTGCGATTTAGCGACCGCTTCCACGACGGCATCGAGGTTGGACTTCCCATGCCCGATCACGTTCACATCGTGCGTCCTTCCAATCACGTTCGTGCCGTCCATGTTGATCACGGCAGCTATCTTGCCCGGCTCGATCGTTGGATGTGCCGCATAAAACTCAGACCCGAGTAAACCTTGCTCTTCGGCGCCGACGGCGGCGAACAGAATGGAACGTTTGGGTCTTGGCTCCATGCGGCTGTAGGCTTTGGCCATCGCAAGCAAGGCTGCAGCCCCTGCCGCATTGTCGACTGCTCCGTTGTAGATATTGTCGCCGCGTTCGTCCCGCTCCGCACCCAAACCGAGATGGTCGTGATGCGCCATGTAGATCACGACTTCCTGCTGTAGCTCCGGATCACTCCCTTGCAACAATCCCAGTACGTTCGCAGTATCTTGCTCGCGGACTTGCCCCTCCAATTCAATGCTCATCGTTGTGCCGAGCGCTACAGGGCGGAACGATCGCGACTCGGCCTGCTGACGCAACTGGTCTAGGTCGAGCCCCCCCATGGATACGACTTCGCGCATCGCGTCTTCGGTGGCCCAGGCCTTCAGTTCCATACGGGTCTCGTCACTGCCGCGCAATTCGAACTCCTCGCCACTCCAGGATGTCTGAATGACCTGCCATGGATATCCAGCCGAAGGCGTGGTGTGAATGATGATCGCTCCAGCGGCCCCGACCTCAGCTGCAATCTTGTACTTGTAGTCCCAGCGTCCGTAGTACAGCCGACGTCTCCCGGCAAACAATTCCGGATCGGACGACGGATCGTTATTCATCATCACCAACACTTTGCCCGTGAGGTCGGCATCTTTGTAATCGTCCCAGTCGTATTCCGGAGCCTTGATCCCGTATCCCACGAACACCAACTCCGCATCCGAAAGCTGAGCCGATTGCGTCGGTGATCCGATCGTCGACATGAAATCCTCGACGGACTGTAGGCCTCGCGTCTCATCTCCATGACGAAACACGACCTCCGATGGTGCTTCAGTCTTCACTCCGATCAGAGGGACGGCCTGAGTCCATTTGCCCTCACCGGCGGCTGGTGCCAAGCCCATCGTTTGAAACTGCGTGGCGATATAGAGCTGAGACAAAGCGTCACCTCGGGAACCGGGGCCACGTCCCTCGAGCAGATCGTCCGCTAAAAACCGAATGTGCCCTCGCAGGGTCTGCTCGTCGATCGAGTGACCTGGCGACATGTCACCTGCGTCCTCGTTTTCCTGAGACCGCGCGCACGTTCCACCAGCCACCAACATCACGAGCAGACAAACCGACCGGATCCAACTTTGCATTACTTTTCCTTACTTGCCGTAGACTTTCGAATTCTTGGGGTCGCCGCCACTCATCAGGTATGCCAACAGATCCCGAAGTTCCTCAGCGTTCAGCCCGTCAACCAACCCCTTCGGCATCTGCGAAACGCTCGAAGGCTGAATGGCCTCCACCTGGTTCCTTTGCAATTCCACGGGCTCGGCGTTCACAGCGGCCGGGTAAATGATAACTTTTCCTTCCGCTTCGGAGACCAATCCGGCAATCGTGCGCCCACTGTCGGTCAGCACGACCGAAGACTGATACTGGTCCGAGATCACCTTGCTCGGATTGATGATGTGATCGATGACATAGTTGAGGTCAAATTTGTTTGGGATACTCGTGAGGTCAGGCCCAATGTTGCCCCCGAGGCCGTTATAGCGATGACACTTCCCGCAGTTTGCGGCAAAGTACAGGCTGCGTCCTTGTTCAAAACTCGCCGAACGAAACCGCCCCCCAGCATTCGACTGCGCGTCTTCCACCGTCCATACGCGTCCCGGACCAACGATCGGCGCAATCTCAAAACTCGGCTTGGGATCGTAGCTCTCACCTGTGATGTCCTGCAAAGCGACGCGTTCGGCATCGCTGCAACTTGCTAACGCTTCGTCACGAATGTTTCGCATGAACCCTGGATAGCTGGCACCACCGGAGGCCTTCGCGGCCTGGTTCAGAAACTGAAAGTAGTCGCGACGCTGCTCGCTCGTCCAACCTTCGCGAATGTTTCGAAGCGCCAACGCGTAACCAATTTCGCGACTTGGCGGGTGATTATCCAGCACGCGTTTGACGGTGCCCCCATACCTGGGATTGCGACTAGCAAGTTCGGACCAGTCCGGAATCACGGGCGGGTCGCGGTTTACGATCAACGCCATCGTCTTCTCAACGACTGTCGGCGATCGCAGAAACACCATCAACGGAACCAGTTCGGTGTTCACGTCCGCGTTGCGATGGGGCAGCAAAGAGTCAAGCCGCTCGAGCAATCGCATTCGTTGCGGATCGGAAGGTTTGCCGAAGCGAATGCAGGTGAGCGAAACGGCGCGCAACCAGCCCAGCATCTGATCATCGTTATCGACATCGGTGGCGATCAGTTTTCCGAGCAACGCCTCTCGCTGATCAGCCTCCCCGACACGCGCCAAAGCCACGGCGGATGTGACCACACCTTGCGGGGACATTTCCTCCAGGAAGCGTTGGAACCATCGGTCAACGGCTTGCGATTCGATCGCCACACGCGCCGCTGATCTCAAGAATCGATCCTCACTCTGAAGCAACGGCCATGCCAACTCGATCGCAGCATTCGACTCTGCTTCAGGCAACGTCTTTCCGTGAAATCTTTCCAGTTGCGTACGAAGGAATCTCGCCTGCGCAACCTCTTTTGAAAGTGGCGTTCCAACTGGATCCGACGATTCCTCACCAACGTATCGAACTCGATAGAGGGCTGACTGGGCGCCGCGCCCCCCAACTGTGAAATAGAGCAATCCATCGGCGCCAACGATCGCGTCAGTCACTGGAAGTGGCGTACCTGTGACAAACGGTTCGCTAACACCCTCATATCCAGCACCCTTGGGTTTCAAGTGGATCGCGTAAATCGTTCCGAACGTCCAATCCAATGCGAACAACGCATCCTGGAATCTTGCTGGAAATGCGGCACCGGCCCCCGAAACAATGCCTGTCGGTGAGCCAGGTCCAATTTCGACGACTGGCGGCAAACTGTCCTCGTAATAGGACGGCCACTTCCCAGTACCGCTCCGCCAACCATAGTCGCCACCGCTGACAACTTGGCAGATTCGTGTCGGCCGATACCAAGGCGCGCCAAGGTCCCATTCCATGTCGGCATCGTAAGTAAACAGGTCACCATGTCGGTTCAACGAAATGTCGTACTCGTTGCGAAATCCAATGCAGACCAGTTCTTGTTCCAATGTATC
>JBPCVD010000253.1:0-9252 GCA_051010815.1 Rubripirellula sp. | reverse complement strand
ATGGTCGCAGCCATCGGCAAATATCCTCCGGTCAATCCCTTTCCGATACAGAGAATGTCGGGCGTGACATCTTCATGCTGGCAGGCGAACAAACGTCCTGTGCGACCAAATCCGGTTGCCACCTCATCGCAGATCATCAGCACGTCGTACTTGTCACAAAGTTGTCGTATCCGCGCGAGCATTCCGATCGGGTGGGTGATCATACCCGCGGCGCCCTGCACAAGCGGTTCGATTACAAGAGCGGCGACCGTCGAATGGTGCTCGCGCAGCAACGATTCGATTTCGGCCGCGTAGTGGTCGCACGCCGTCTCGGGAGTGGCGCCGTCAGGACGCCGGTAGGAGCAGGGGAGGGGACCGCGAAGAGGATCGAACAGGATCGGAGCGAACAATTGGTGAAAGTACTTGATGCCGCCCAAAGAAACCGCGCCGGTCGTGTCACCGTGGTAAGCCGACGACAACGCGAGATAATTGGTCTTTCCCGGTTTTGCATCGCTCCGCTGTTGCCAGTACTGGAACGCCATTTTGATCGCCGCTTCGACCGCCGACGAACCATCACTGCTGAAAAAAACGTGCGACAGGTCGCCAGGCGTGATTTGAACCAGCCGCTCCGCCAAACGCTCGGTCGTCTCGCAAGACATTCCGAGCGTCGTGACGTGTGCGACCCGATCGAGCTGTTCGCGGATCGCCGCATTGATTCGGGGGTGGGCATGGCCGTGAACATTGCACCACAGACTTGACGCTCCGTCGAACAGCCGCTGCCCGTCGACAGTTGTCAGCCAACAGCCCTCGGCCCGCTCGATCACCAGCGGATCGAAATGGGACATTTGCGTGAAACCATGCCAATGGCACGATGCAGAGTGGTTGGATGTCGTCATTGGCTGCGTCAAAACAGGCTTTTTGCGGTTCGCACTGGGTTCCGGAAGCGGTACAACTTAGCGATACGACAGTCGGGCGAAACAGACCCTGGTGATACCCATCACCAATGCCCTCCGGCTTTCCGCTGCCCTCCGGCTCCGCTGGCATGGCCCAGTTCGGTCGCATGATCGCCGATTCGGCACCACGATCGCCGGGGCAGGGTGTTGCCGCCGGATCGAGTTACCCGAGAGGGTGCGCCGGCAATGTCTTGGCAGACGAGGCAGCAGCCTTTCGAGATTGCGGAAATACTGGAGATAGACGACTTCGAGACAAAGGAGTGAAGTGGCCGATGGCACGAGAAGCAGTCTACCAACAATCCGATCCAGAGACCGCCCATGCCGAGGGGATACCGCGCGAGCAGGACAATTCTCTGCGGCCACGTCAGATGGCCGAGATGGTCGGTCAAAGTGATGTGATCGAGCGGTTGAGGATCGCAATTGAGGCCGCCCAAAAACGAGAGGAGCCGCTCGGGCACATCTTGTTTGATGGTCCGCCAGGTCTGGGCAAGACCACCTTCGCCACCGTCATTCCGGCCGAGATGGGGGCCTCCGTCCAGATGGCGAACGGGGCCGGCATCAAAGCCCCCAAAGACCTTCTCCCCTATTTGACCAACCTGGCTGAAGGCAGCGTGCTGTTCATCGACGAGATCCATCGTGTCCCCAAAGCGGTCGAGGAATATCTCTACACCGCGATGGAGGACTTCCGCATTGACATCGTCCTGGGCGAGGGAGTCAACGCTCGAACTCTGAATTATGAACTCCGTCCCTTCACGCTGATCGGAGCAACCACCCGGGCCGGCATGTTGAGTGCCCCGCTTCGCGATCGATTTCAGATCAGAGAACATCTTGGATGGTACACGCAATCGGAACTGTGTGAGATCGTGCGGCGCAATGCAACCAAACTGTCGGTTCCCATCGATCAGTCGTCAGCGGAGGTCATCGCCCATCGCAGCCGCAGCACTCCACGACTGGCAAACAATCGCTTGCTCTGGGTTCGAGACTACGCGCAGAGCAAAGCTGACGGCACGGTCAACGACCAGATCGCTATCGCAGCGCTCGACATGATCGGGATCGATCACCTGGGGCTCGATAAACAGGATCGCGGCTATCTCGATACTTTGATGCGAATCTTCGTCGGAGGCCCGACTGGGCTCGAGGCCATCGCACACACCATGAATGTCAGCAGCGACACGCTGGAAGACGAGGTGGAGCCGTTCCTGCTCCGAAGCGAGCTGATCGTCCGAACTCGGAGAGGCCGAATGGCAACCGAAAAGGCGTATCGCCACCTCGGGAAAATCGCCCCTGAAGCAAGCGCCTAACCGCTTGGGGCAGCGCAGGCTCGCCGAGGATCGAAATTGGCGGCATCGCCGCACAAGATTCAAATCTTCCGTGGTGTCCATGATGGTCTCCGCCGGGTCGACATTCTTTCCTGGACTCCCGGCGACGCGGGCGTTGCCATTGACCGTCCCTTTAGATCTTCGGTCGATGGTGTATCTTCACGACAATTCCGACTCCAATTCAAATCCACTGATGGCCCCGCGATGATTCGCACTCGTTTCGCTCCCAGTCCTACCGGCTACCTTCACATTGGCGGGGTACGCACCGCACTCTTCAATTGGCTACTGGCCAGACAGTCGGGAGGGCAGTTCGTGCTGCGGATCGATGACACCGATTCAGGCAGGAATGTTGCGGAGGCGCTGCAGCCGATCCTCGACGGATTTCGATGGCTTGGCATGGATTGGGACGAAGGCCCCGAAATCGACGGGCCTCACGCTCCGTACTATCAATCACAACGCGCGGATCGCTATCTCAAGGCGGTCGAGCAACTGCTTGCCAGCGGTCATGCTTATCGCGACTACGCCCGACCTGAAGAACTGCAGGCCGAACGGGAAGCGGCCGAAAAGCAAAAGCAACGATTCTTCTATGATCGACGCTGGGCGGCGGAAACCGACGAAGCCGCTGCTGCGTTTGAAGCGGAGGGCCGTCCGCGCACCGTTCGGCTGAAGATGCCACGCGAAGGGGAGTGTGTGATTCAAGACCTTGTGCGCGGTGAAGTTCGTTTCGAATGGGCTCGCGAACAGGACACGGTCATTCAGCGCCCCGACGGCAGTTGCCTCTACCACCTTGCCAGCGTGATCGATGATCATGACTTCGAAATCACGCATGTCGTTCGCGCCGAAGAACATCTTTCCAACACGCCACGGCAGATCTTCATTCTTGAGTCTCTTGGATACGAGCGACCACAGTACGCGCACCTACCGTATGTTGCTGAGCCCGGTGGATCGGCAAAGCTAAGCAAACGCAAGCTAGCCAAGTACGAGAAAAACAAGGACTTCGCGCAGCTTCTGGCGCGGGGACGTGAGATTGCTGATCGCTGTGGCATCGCGACTCAAGCGGATACGTTCAATCCCGTGATTATCGACTTCTATCGCGAAATCGGATTCGAACCGGCCCCCATTCTGAATTACCTGCTGCTTCTCGGTTGGTCGTTGGACGGCGAGACCGAGAAGTTCACCGTCGATGACATGATCAAGCACTTCAGCCTGGATCGCGTCAACAAATCGCCGGCCTCCTTTGATCCCAAAAAGCTGCTTGCTTTCCAGTCCGAGGCCTTTGCCCAGCTGCCTCTCGAGACTCGCATTGCCCGTGTCACGCCGTTTGCTCAGCGAGCCGGCATGATGGATGCGTCAGACGCCGATGCGCGACTGGCTGCCGTCGTCGAAGGCGCGGGTGATCGTCTGACCATGGCGGGTGACATCATTGACTATGACTATTTCTTTAGCGATGAGGTCGAGTACGACGAGGCGGCGTTCGAAAAACGGATCAAAGCGGCCGAAGGGGCTACCGACTTGCTTGCGAAACTTCGAGATCACCTGTCGCAACTTGAATCGTTCGGTACCGAGGATGTCGAAGTGGGGGTCAACGAGTTCTGCACCGCCGCCGACATCAAGCTCCGAAAGATCATCCATTCTCTGCGCATCTCGACGACCGGAAAGACGAACGGGTTTGGCATGTTTGAGACCCTGGCCATCTTGGGAAAAGATCCCGTGATTCAGCGTATCGACGCCGCCGTTCGTCGAGCAGCGGACTGATTTCACGCGGGGTGCGTCAAAGGCCAACCGGGCACGCGAAAAACGTGGTTGCGTCAATCGTGATGGAACCAATCGTAATTGAGCCAACATAGTTGGCAGAGGAAGACGATTTGGTACTGGGATCGCCAATGGTCGCTTCCCAAGTCGGACAACCACCCGACGAAATTGCCCCACGCTCCCAAGGCGGAGAGGATGCAGAGCGTTGTCTGCTCTCGTTTTTCGCGGTTTATCGAGACGGACGGCGTTCAATACGGGCGATTCCCAACTTCATCGTCGGTGTCCGAAAAGGTGATCTTCCCCAACTCGACAGTTTGTCCAGAACCGCGACCGATTGTCACTACCATTTCCCAGCGATAGCGACGTCCTACAATGGTAGGACTGGATCGTCGTGCCGTCATAGCCTTCCTCCCCCAAGCCTTCTGCGTGAACACCATGTCGAATTCGATTCCGAACCGTTGCGGCAGACTTGCCGCTTTGTTTGGGCTCCCTCTATTGCTCGTCGGCTGTTCGGCGGAATCGACTCCGGAGGAATTTGAGCCAAACCTTGTGCTTGCGATGAAATACCAAATCGCAAACGACGTTGATATGAATCAGGCTTCCGCCGATTCGACCTGGGTTGTCGAAACCATGTTCGGCACTCCCGACGACCCAAAGCTGCCTCAGGTGGTGCTTGATGATGAGGACCTCTCGCAAATCGTTTCGATGGACAACCTGATACGAGCATCAGGGCCGGAGAATGAAGCCGGCCGAGGGCTCTACCGTCTGCTATGTGCAAGTTGCCACGGTGTGACCGGCAATGGGCGTGGGCCGGCCAGTACGGCTCAGGTGCCGTATCCACGCGATTATCGGATGGGCATTTTCAAGTTCAAGTCAACGCCGCGTGGGTCCAAGCCGACCAAGGCCGACCTGAAGCAGTTGATCAAACATGGCATCAACGGAACCAACATGAGCAGCGTTCAGGATCTGCTCAAACAAGAAAAGCTAAAGCGAGGTGACGCCGAGTGGCTTCCCGCTACGATCACCGACGAAGATGTCGATGCTTTGGTCGACTACGTGATTTACCTCTCTTTTCGTGGAGAACATGAGCGGCAACAGGTCGACATGGGAATCATGGAAGAGATCTTGCTCGATGGCGACCGACTGATCAATTCCGACTACGGTCAACAGATCAAGTGGGCGGATCGCGATACACGCGATGCGTGGCGGGAGCACGCGACGTCCATGGGAGACAAAGACGAAGATTCGTTGACCGAGACCGAAGCCGAAGACCTCGCACTGATCGAGAGATTTGATGAGGACTGGGGATACGCCGACGAATACGCGGAAGATATCGCTGACTCATGGCTTTCCGCAGATGACGAGGTCCTGGAAGTACCCGATCCGCCAGCGGACATTCCCGTTGCAGAGAATTTTGCCGACGTAAAGAAGTTCCGGAACGGCGACCAGGCGGAAGCGTTCGATGCCTCGGTCAAGCGCGGCCAGGAGCTCTTCGTTGGAAAGAATGCATCTTGCAGCAAGTGCCACGGTGAGAAGGGTCTCGGGAATGGTCAGACGACCGACTTCGATGCCTGGACCAAGGACTGGCCGCCGCGCGTCGGTCTCAAACCCGACGATTTTGACGCCCTTGTCCCGCTTCTCGCGCGGGGAGCGATGCCACCTCAAAACGCCATGCCTCGAAATTTTGCCGAGGGTGTCTTTCGCGGGGGCTCGTCATCGAAGGACCTCTACCTGCGTCTCACTCAAGGAATCGATGGGTCACCGATGCCGGCAATCACTTTTGTGAGTGGGCAGATTGAAAATGATGACGTTTGGCATCTGATCAACTTCGTCCGCTCGTTGCAGACCGAGGAAGAGGCTGATGCTCCAGCAATGACATCCGAGCCAGCAGAAAAGGCAGAGGAAGAACCGAGCGAAGAGTCGGCTTGATCGGGTCGCGCTCGTTGACCCCCAAGTCGAAAATCGCGGAGCCTACGAAGATCGGCCGACATTCGCTAATCTAATCACCGAGTTACCCGGACGCCCCCAAGGGCGAGAGAGTAAAAGGTGAGTGAATGAGCGATACACCCGAGTCGCCTGAATCGGAAAAGCGAGAATCCAAGAACTTCGTCGAGCAAGCGGTTGAATCCGACTTGCAATCAGGAAGGTTTGAGGGTGTTTTCACGCGGTTCCCCCCGGAACCCAACGGATACCTTCACATCGGCCATGCGAAGAGCATCTGCCTCAATTTTGGCTTGGCGAAGACCTACGGCGGGACCTGCAATCTCCGCTTCGACGACACGAATCCAACCAAGGAGGAGGTCGAGTACGTCGAATCGATCAAGGAGGACATTCGCTGGCTCGGTTTCGAGTGGGACGAGCTGCACTTTGCGAGCGACTACTTTGAACAGCTTTACGATTGGGCCGAGAAGCTTGTCAAAGAGGGGCAGGCCTATGTCTGCGATCTGACGCCGGAGCAAACTCGCGAATATCGAGGGACGCTCACCGAGCCGGGACGCAACAGCCCGTTCCGCGATCGCTCGGCCGAAGAAAACCTCGACCTGTTTCGACGCATGCGGGCAGGCGAATTCCCGGACGGTTCCCGCGCCCTGCGTGCCAAAATCGACATGGCCTCGCCGAACATGAACCTTCGGGATCCGGTCATGTACCGAATTCTTCGCGCCACCCATCATCGAACGGGCGACCAATGGTGCATCTATCCAACCTACGACTGGACGCACGGCCAAAGTGACTCGATCGAGGGCATTTCGTTCTCGATATGCACGTTGGAATTCGAGAACCACCGCCCCCTCTATGACTGGTACTGCGACAAGCTTCAGATTCACCACCCGCGGCAGATTGAATTCGCAAAGCTGAAACTGAGCACTCTTTTGATGGGCAAACGCTACATGTTGCGTATGGTCAAAGAGGGTTACGTCAACGGCTGGGACGATCCACGCATGCCGACGATCAGCGGCTACCGTCGACGCGGCTACACGCCAGAGTCGATCCGCAACTTCTGCACGGATGTCGGAGTCGCCAAGTTCAACAGTACCATCGACATCATCCGACTGGAAAATTCGGTCCGCGAACACCTCAATCGCGTTGCACTTCGTCGAATGGCGGTCCTCGATCCCGTCAAATTGACCATCACGAACTGGCCGGAAGGAAAGGTCGAAATGACCGAGGCGGTCAACAATCCTGAGGATCCTACAGCTGGCCGACGAGAGGTTCCACTCACGGGCAATCTGTTGATTGAACGTGGGGACTTCCGCGAGGAAGCACCTCGAAAGTTCTTTCGATTGAAAAAAGGTGGCGCGGTCCGTTTGCGGGCCGGGTACATCATCGATTGCCACGATGTTGTGAAAGACGATGAAGGCAACATCATCGAGATTCTGTGCACCTACGATCCGGAAACCCGAAGCGGTGCCGATCAATCGGGTCGCAAAGTGAAAGGGACCATTCACTGGGTCAGTGAACCCCATGCGAAACAGGTTGAGGTTCGACTCTACGATCGGCTCTTCACCGTTGAAAACCCGGGCGCACCTGAGGAAGGAAAGACCTTTCTTGACTGCCTGAATCCCGACTCGCTGAAGGTGATTGATGCGTTCGTCGAACCGGCGCTCGCGGAACACCAGGTTGGCGATCGAGTCCAGTTCGAACGACTTGGTTACTTCGTCGTCGATCAAGACACGACGGAGCAGAAACAGGTCTTCAATCGGATCGTCTCACTACGTGATACCTGGGGCAAGATGGAAGCCAAAGGAAAGGGCAAGTAGCTCAATCTGTTTGTCAGTCGACTCGGGAAGGTGATGCAAGACCGAGCAGTATCGCTGCTCGTGGCTCAAGTAGCGCTCCTCCCGAGCAGGGGCCTTGCATCTCCATCACGTCGCCGATTCAGCAAGATGCCGTGACCGCAGTCGCGTAGCCACGAGTCATCACCAGTCACTCGATTGGGCCGTGGCAAACAGCGTTCGATGGATCTTCTTGCACACCCGGCATCACCGTAGGCATGCCGCTAGCAGGCTGCTGAAAAAGTGCTGGAATGATCGGGGATCGTTGCCTTCAACCGCATTTTTGGTCGAAATGCGTTTGGAAGGCTCACGGGATCGTTGACGCGTGACGTTGCTGACGTCAACTCTCTTGGTGAAGGTAACATGCGGCTCGAATGTGGACGTCCGAGCCACTCGGTGTTCTCATTTTTTTCAACTTGGCTGGAGCTTCGTCATTCGAATCAGGTTGTAGGTCGCAGCACTTAGTTCAAAGTACTGTTGAAGTTTCCAACGCCCGACCCAGCGACTGCGTCCCAGCCCTGCGATCGTCTTTTGCCAACCGAAACACTCTTCAACGCGTTTGCGTACGCGTTGGCTGATCTGGTAACCGATCTTCGTTGTGCGTTTCTTCATGCGAAGCCTTGCTCTGATCTTTGCTTTGCGATCACCTCGCGCTGTCTCGAGATCCGCTGGTTCCGTTTTCGTCATCGCAACGTGTGGTTGGATCCGCCGACGTTCCAGCGATATCAAAAACGGCCCCGAGTCATAACCGGCATCCGCTCCGATCGTTCTGGGAACACGACCGTGCTTGCTTCGGTAATTGTCGAGCATCTCGATGGCGGCGTCCTTTTCCGCCGTTCCATTGGCCTCGGTCACCATGACTTCCATGATCAGGCCGTTGCGATTCTCATTCAAGACATGGCCCAGGTGAGCCAACTGCGACGGTTTGCCGGGGCCTTTGCGATACAGTTTCGCTTCGGGGTCCGTGCGGCTGGAGTGTGTCTCGTTGCTTCGTTTTTTGCCGTGAAAATCGACGTCAGGGTTGCGTGGTTTAAAGGCGTTGGAATCATCGTCTTGGTCGTCTTCATCCTTGGGGCGAAAACTCTTCATCGAAGCCATGCTCTCGATCATCGTGCCGTCAACACTGAAGTGATCGTCGCTGCAAAGCCCTGCCTGTTTTGCTTCGCTGACCACTGCGTTAAAGAAAGCAGCCGTGATTCCGAACTCGTCCATCCGAGGCCGGTTATAGGTGAAGACGGTCGGATCGAAGACTGGCTCTTCAGGCGACATGTCGAGAAACCAGCGAAAAAGCAAGTCCGTATCGATCCGTTCGCAGAGCTGCCGCTCACTACGGACTGAGTAGAGCGCCATCAGCAGCATGGCTTTGAGAATTCTCTCCGGCGGAACACTTGGCCTGCCGCCTCGGTCGTATGCCTGAGAAAAGACCGCATCCATCGATTTGAGAATGCTGTCGATCCTTTTCTTCAATGGTCGCAA
>JBPCVD010000252.1:0-10017 GCA_051010815.1 Rubripirellula sp. | reverse complement strand
CCCAAATTTGACCCAACTGAATCGGCTGGCTTCTTGGTCGGCCGCGTGGCGCACTCGCTCAAAACGAGAGTCCAGGAGCTTCTCGATGAAAACCAGATTCCGCTGTCAGCCGAGGAAGCCAGCATTTTGACCGTGCTCGCGCATCTGGAGTCGCCGGAGCGAATGAAGCCGCTGGCGGAGTTGCTTGGCCGAGATGCGACGACAGTCAGCCGTCAGATTGCAGGCCTGGAAAAGCGAAAACTGGTCAAGCGATCGCCGTGCCCTGAGGACGGTCGTGCAACCGTGGTCGCGATCACGCGTCGTGGGGCGAAGCTCGTCGAGCGCATAATGCCGATGACGATCGCTCTTCGGACGCGGACAATGAATGGGATTTCAGCTTTGAATTCTGAGGCATTGGATCGGACGCTCTCAAGAATGCTTCAGAACCTGGAGCAAGAGAGGTGAAACATTCACTTTTGAACGACGTCGTAGGTAGACAAGCTCTCCATCGCGGAGCCAGTACCCTACGCAGAGCATGATTGCAGTGATATCGAGATCCGGAGTCGACAAGTGCACGGAGCGCCGCATAGCCGGCCCAGCATTCGGTCATCTGTCGTGACGTCGGATGCATCGGCCGAAGCGAGTACGCCCGCTCCCTTCGCCGCACTCTTCCAGTATTTCGAATCACTTTTTTGAGAAGTGTGCATCGAATCGTCCAACCTGCATCGGTGTCGCACACCGAAGTCACGGGGCGAATCCGCTTCGTGAACGATGCTGGTCCAACTTCCGCCGGTTATTGCTGTGATCCCAGAAGTGCCTTATGGAAGCCATTTCGCCCTAGCGATGTGTTGATTTTGCAGTGAATCACACGATGAAATGGTTTTTTTCTGTCGTTTGCAGCACCGCGGTAAGGGAAGCATCGCGGTCTGCGACTGACTCCAGTTCGACAAGTTCCCCCCGCGAACAAGTCTTCGATCGGGCGTACTTGGCTCATGGATGACTCCTCGGGACCGCTTCCAGGAAGATCTCTTTGGCTTTCTTGGTGATGGTGCTCATAGTGAACTCTCGTCCTGGCGAATCTCCGACTTGCAGAAGCGACGGTCCTGTAGAGTCAGCGTGGTCAATCACCGTTTTCGCTGCTCCACTCCGGCCAGTTTGGATCCGTATTCATCTTGCTCAGATAGGCCTCAGCGAATCCGTAGTCGAAGGTGAGAATCTGGTTCAGGTCGACGCAAAGCTGGAAGTGCTGTTTGGCGAGCCTACGCTTGCCCGCAGCCAAATTCTTAAAAGCAATCGTCAACCCGATCATCGTGCTTCCGAAGTGCCGACCTTCGATTGCGTCCCGAAGTTCATCTTCGTTGTACTCACCCGCGAGATAGCGAATACACGCCTCATCCCCCCATGCGTCATGGACTTCTTTGCCAAAGGAATTGGGGATTTCCCTGAGGATTTGAATTCCTCTTGTCGTGGTGTCACAGGGCAATGCGAAATGCCTTCGGGAACTGTCTCACGCTTTCATGGACTTTTGTTCGTCCTCGCTAGAACCGCTGTCGTGTGACAGTTGTGTCTTCAGCCATGCCCGAGCGTAAGTCCAGTGTCGATAGGCGGTTGCTCGCGACATGCCGAGCAACTTGCCAGCTTCCTCGACTGAGAAACCGGCGAAGATCCGCAGTTTGACCAGCTCGGCCGCTTCGGATTCGTCTCGGGCGAGGACATCCAGCGCGTCATTTAAGGCCAGGATCTCCTCGGGTCGCTACGCGATAGCAGATCGCGATCGGATAGCTCCACCCGAGCCATGCCGCCGCCGTACTTCTCGGCCTTCCGCCGCCGTGCACGCTCAGCAAGAATCCGACGCATCGACTCAGCAGCGGCCGCAAAAAAATGCCCGCGTCCGTCCCACTGTTGCGGTGAGGCTTGATCCACCAGACGGACGTATGCCTCATGCACCAGTGCCGTGGCTTGCAGCGTTTGGCCACGCTGCTCGTACGCTAACCGCGCCGCTGCAAGTTTGCGAAGTTCATCGTACACTAGCGGAAACAACTGCTCCGCAGCCGCCCTTTCGCCACGTTCATGGCCTGTCCCAGGTGGGGCCTCCGCCAGCGGATCCAATCGGTGCGCCGTCCCCATCACCATGCCAGTCCCCGATGCACCCAATGCAGTTCCCGTTTGCAGTTCCCGTTTGCAGTTGGCCGCTGCGGTGTACCGCAGTTTTTGTTTCATGTGAGCTTCTTCCTGTTAGATTGTTACGCCTATTTTGAACTCGACCTTGCAACGAGCATTCGGACTGCAATCGCTTCAAGATCTGACCTCGTAGATATGCTTGTTTAGCAAAACGCTCTCTTGTCTTGTCATGATTCGAATTCTCGAAAGTACTCGTCCTTCGTCAAACCTCCAACAAAGGAAATGTCTCGTGTTTCAACAATCTTCTCTTCGAAGCCGTCGACTCGCGTTTGAAACGATGGAGCGACGAGACCTTCTTGCTGCGGGTCTTGAAACGTATGAGTGGACGGAGACGAACGGAGACGCAGCTTGGTCGGCAAGGGCTGGTCTTCAGGTCGTCGACCTTGACGAAAGGTTCTATCTGATGGGTGGACGAACGCCTTTGGATCCAAGTGCGGTTCCGGGGCCCGCGCCAAGTCAGATTTGGTCGGACGTTTGGGTCAGCGATGACCGCGGCGACACATGGGAGATGCTTCTATCTTCCAATGGTGAAAATCACTGGTCACCACGGGCGTACTTTCAGGCCGTCAACCGCGGCGACGAGATGTTCGTGCTAGGTGGACAGGATTTTGTGACGATTCCGAATCCCAATCCGTTTCCGGCACCGGGCGAACCTGAGTTTTTTTCGCTTTCATCATTCTTCAGTGACGTCTGGTCAAGCACCGATGGCGAGAACTGGGTGCAACTGACGGAATCTGCCGGTTGGGCGGGGCGAGCAGGTTTGTCGAGTGTTGTCTTCAATGACGAGCTCTATGTGATGGGAGGGTCGTTCAACGATGACTCCGCGGTGATTGGCGGTCCACCTGAGCGCGTCTACCTTAACGATGTCTGGAAGTCATCAGATGGTGTCACGTGGCATGAAGTCACCGATGCTGCGCCCTGGACGCCTCGCGCCGGTGCTCAAGTGGTTGTCAAGGACGACTTCATGTACTTGCTAGGTGGTGAAGATGGCTTCACCTGTGATTCCGGTGACCGCTGTCCACCGTACTACAACGATGTCTGGCGGACAGGTAACGGGAAGGACTGGGAGTTAGTGACGGAAACCGCCCAGTGGGCTTCGCGTCCGGGGCACCAGGTACAGGTGGTGCTCGATCAGTTTGTGCTGTTCGGTGGATTTGGCTTGAGTGCTGATCCCTCAGACCCATTTAGACCTTCAAATCCCATGGATATTTGGACCAGTAAAGATGGTGCAAACTGGGTTCAGATCAGCGACTCTCCCTGGAATGCCGACTCCCCAAGTGAGGTTAAGTACGACTTTGACACGGTGGTCGTATGGGACGACGATCAGTTTCAACCGGACATCTATACCTTCGGTGGGGACCGAGAGACGTTCGACTTCACCGACCCTTTCAATTACCTCAATATAGACAACGACGTTTGGCGATTCAGTCCATCCGTTGATCAGGGGCCGGTGTTTGCCTCCGGAGGTGACCTTTATGCGATCGGGACCACGGGACGCGACAAAATCTCTTTTTACGGTTCCCCCCAGGCGACTCGTGTGAAAGTCAACAAAGAGTCGTTTGGGCCGTTCAATGTCAGTGGTGACCTGATTTCATTTGGTCGCGAAGGAAATGACTCAATACGCGCCGGTCATTCGATTCGATCGAGCGTTGAATTGCACGGTGGTCAAGGCAATGATCGCCTAGTTGGATCGCGACTTGACGATAGGCTCTTTGGCGATGACGGGCGAGACGTTATTTTTGCCGGGCGCGGGGATGACTTCGCTTCAGGTGGCTTGGGGCGCGATAGGCTTGTTGGTGGGTCCGATGATGACACGCTATTGGGCGGGCCAGGTGCCGATGTGTTGATCGCCGGTTTCGGAGACGACATCCTCATCGGTGGCATGGGCGATGATTACCTCAATGGATCCGTCGGAAGAAATCTTCTTATCGGAGGTCTTGGCCGCGATGTATTGCTAAGTTCCTGGCGTGGGGAATCGATCTTGATTGGCGGAACGACCGTCTACGACTCGTATCTGAATGCACTTTCCGCGGTTCTCGATGAATGGTCTGACCGCAGCAGGACGTTTGAAGATCGCGTCAGTAACCTCACCGATGGCTCCGGCTCTTCACCCAGGGCAAACGGTCAGTTCTTTCTTGTTTCCCAACCCAACGACGCGGCAGCTTCGACGGTGCTGGACGATGAATCTGTCGATTACCTCGTTGGCGGTTGTCACGGGGGTAACTGGTACTTCGAGGCGGACTTGGATCGAATCATTCGACCACGAGGAAGGTAGAGCTAACGCCCCCATGATGCATGACCCCGGCGATGGCGATCTCGGACGCCAACTTGGGGCCTCGCCATTGATGAAAATTCGTGCTGGCCAATCATGTACGACAAAATCTCCTCTGTGGGTTTTTGACATTCTCCCCCTACCATTGAGCACCTTGAATCGAAGTCGGCCCGCTGGCAGCAACTCGCCGAACATACGATGGACTTAGAATCGGCGGATTTGGATGCTATCGACTTTGGTTTTTTTAGTTCTCCGAACCGGGATCTGAATTGGAGCGATGAATCGCACATCCCCTTATAGACTCGTGTGCACTTGACGCCACGAGGTAGTGGCTCAAGCATTCGGGACAGCCCGCCAGACTTCGGGAGCCAAACGAATAACGGCAAGCAACCGGTACTGATTCTGCGCGCCGTCGGTTGGCATTGGTGCAATCGTTGACGTCGAACCTCGCTTCATCTCGGATTCGCTTCGACGCGGCATTTTCAAGTTCTCAGGCCAGAATATGGGAAGGCTGCGACGAAGCTCCGAACCAGGTTGCGCAGGAAGTCCATGTGGTTCGTTACCCGGCTCATTTGGTGATGGCGAGAACGGGGACCATTGCGAGAGCGGGGACAAGCATTTATCGATTGGCTCGCAATCGAGCTGACAGAGAGACCGCGTATGTGGCCTGTCCCCGATTGTTCCTCTACGTGGATGATTCGCGTCAGGTGCTTTGGGTTCTTCGTAGAATCGATTGTCCAAGTCGACGAACCTGTCCGTCCGTTGCTTCGATCCGTCCAACTGTCTCTTGTTATTGTCACCGTGGCATCTTGTCCGACGTCGAAAGGCTTGCCTTCATGGGTCACCGATACGTATTCCCATGTACCCAAAAGTCCCAAGATCTCCGTGGGATCATTCCTCTCACGCAAGGAAGGAGAACTTACCGACCGTTCCTTTAAGTTCTTCAACTTGTCGAGGTGCTTGAGGCCGTACACAGTGAAATGGTCTGAGCCGATCGACAGCGAATTCAGTTGATCGCACCGCTCTGCAATCAGTCGGAGTGATTCATCAGTCAGGTCCATCATCTTCACGCGACCATGCTTCATCTACTTGCCATCGATCACGTGTGATCAACCTATCGCCACATCGATCGCGACCTTCGACCGCCCAACGTTCACGGCCGATGCTCGCATGATATGATTGCGTGAAACGACACTGCACAACGTCATGGGAACGCCCGCACATGAAATCGACACGCCTGTTCCTGTATTGTTTTCTCACTTACGCCAGTGGGAATTTGGCGATTGCCCAGAATTGGCCGCAGGCTGCGGGGCCTCGCGGCGACTGGAGTACTCGTGGGGAACAAGCAGTCCCGAAGTCGTTCAATGTTGCCACCGGCGAGACTATCTTATGGACGAAGCAACTGGACGAAAGCGGCCAGAGCGGAATTGCAGTTTGGGAAGATCGCCTTTTCCTGACAATCTTGAAACCCTTCGCGTCCGAAGAGAAGGAAGACGCCAAGACTTCGAGTATTCGAGCTCTTTGCTTGGACGCTTCGAGCGGAGAAATGATCTGGAGTCATGACATTCAGAGCGAGACTGAAACGGGATACATGGGAGGATTCAGCGACCTGAGTTCCCCCACGCCCGTGACCGATGGTGAGTTCGTTTGGTTTACCAATGCTGGCGGCAAACTGGTCTGCCTGGATTGGCAGGGCAAGCTTGTCTGGGTACGTGATTGGCGTTCAGAGAACGAGATTCTTCGCCCCAAGAAGGCGTTTCCATTCAACAAGCAGTTTGAACCTTTCCTTGTCGGAGACACGCTGGTCCACGCCGAGCCCTACGATCGCCCTGATGGTGCCAGAGAGCTTGGTTGGCATTATCTGTATGGCTTGGAAAAGAAGACCGGGAAAGAAAAGTGGATATCCGAGGATGCGCTGACTCAATACAACACACCTGGCTACTCGTTGGACGCTCTCGGAAAGCCGACTGTTTTGATCGGACGCGGTGGCTACCACGCCGTGCCGGAATCGCCCAACGGTTACTCGATGATCGACCTCGAGAGCGGGAAACGACTTTGGCAAAGTGTGGTGGAAGGAAAAGGCGATACTGCGCTAAGCAACGCCTGCTTCAACAAAGACTACGCCGTTTGGATTTCGGAGAACGACAACCAGCTAACCGTCTTGAATGCGCAGAACGGTGAAGTCCTGCGAACCATTGAATTGCGATCGAAAGTCGATCTGTGTTTCTACGACCCGATTCTCGGGGGCTACGCGCTGAAGAAAGACTTCGGTCTGACCGAATTGCCAAAGTCGAATGTCTATCCGGCTTGGTACACGAATTTTGTTGATGGCGAGCACTTGTATTTCATGTGCTTCAACGACGATGTGAAGGCCCCACTCATGAGACGTTGGCGGGATCTGCTCCCACTACATTGCTTCGCTCGCGTGAATCTGGCCACGGGCAAAGTCGAGATCCTGGAGGTTCCAGTCCACTTCGATGATCGAGGCGAATACCTGTGGAAGGAAGAGCTGAAGACGACTGGTCTGAATGCGAAAGGGTTGGATCTGATCTCCGACGTACGATCAAAACGGGACGGCTGGTGGTGGTGCTTCAACGGTAACCCAATCAAGGTGAATGAAACACTCTTTTTCACCACTATGATTGGCAATTGCTACACATTCAGGACGGACACCGAACACTTCGATGAAACAGCCTTTATTCATTTGAATCCGCTGGGTCCGCGCGGTGAAACGTGGTCGATGAATACGCCAACGTTCGCTAACGGCAAGCTCTATCATCGCACAGCCAAAGAGTTGATCTGCATCGGTCACCAATGACTTTGGCGGCGAAACGGCCGTCAACGAATCACCCAAACAGTTCGCCCACCCAACGTAAAAAATGCAAAGTGTAGAGATGAACGCAATTCTTGAGCAATGGAAGAATCATCAATCATTGTCGCGACTGTTGGCCGCAGTCATGGCAATAGCCGGTTTGATGTCGGAAGGGCTGTGTGCGGAAACCGAGTTCGTTGAACAGTTCCAATTCAGCGGGGGAATTGTCGTCGCAATTGATTTTGATGACGGAGAGTCGATCGCGGATCTGGCGACCGATGGATCGTTCGTCATTCATGCGCTGCTTCGTGATGGCGTCCGTCTTGCCACAGCACGCCAGGCGATTCAAGAGAGTGGTTTATACGGGAAGGTTTCATGCGACCTCTACAACGGGCGAGATCTGCCCTATGTCGATGGCTTGGTGAATCTTGTGTTATGCAAAGAGTCGTGCGAGGTGCCGGATGCTGAACTGATGCGTGTGCTGGTACCCGGCGGTCGACTTGTCGTGGAAGGAGCGAACGGCTGGGAGAAGAAGGTGAAGCCAGTTCCCGATGGCCTGGACGAGTGGAACCAGTTTCTGCATGGCGCCGATAACAATGGCGTCTCAAAGGATGACGTCGGCCCTCCGCAGCGACTCCGCTGGCACGGAACACCGGAATATGGTCGTTCGAAGTCGTTGTCCCCGTCCTTTACTAACATGGTCTCGGCCGATGGCGTATTGCTAACCATCGAGGACCGGGCGACGACCGAAGACATCAATGCCCCTGTTGAATACCAACTGGTTGCGCGCGACGGCTTCAACGGCATTGAACTTTGGAAGCGGCCAATGAAACACTGGAGCAAATGGCAGACCGGCAGCATCAAATCGATTCCGACACAGCAACAGCGCTGTTTGGCAGCTGTTGGCAACACCGTTTACGTCTGTTCTGGTTTCGGTGGTCCCGTTAGGGCCCTGGCGATTCGCACCGGCGCTGAACGACAGGTCTATCAACATACGGAACGGACCACGGAGTTTGCGATCGCTGACAACGTGCTCTACGTGATCAAGGGAACGCCCTATAAGCTTCCCCGAGCGGCCGCAACGGATGGTCGTGTTGAACTTTGCGCCGTCAATCCGGAGGATGGCAGTTTGCGTTGGAGTCTCGCCATTGCGGACGAGTACACGGGGGGCACACTTTCGGTCAGAGGCAGCCGCCTCGTGTATCACAGCACCAGCGGTGTAACCTGTGTTGACAGCGCAAGCGGGAGCGTGCTTTGGACAGAGCCGGTGCCGATCAAAACGGCGCTACCGGTGACCAAGGAGGCGGGTCGCGCCTTACGCAGAGGAAAGAAGCCGAAAGACTCGGCGCTGTTCTCATCCAACATCCATCCCACACTTGTGATCACCGATGAAATGGTGTTCTGTGGCATCCATAGCTCCACGACGGCAATGCGTCTCGCCGATGGCAAGAAGCTCTGGTCAGCGTCTGCCGGCAAAAATTACATGAAGAGCACCGACATCTTCGTCGCTAACGGATTGGTATGGAGTCGCGACATGAAGGGGCATGATCCCATGACCGGCAAGGTCGTCCGTACGCTCGTGCAAGAGATGACCGGTCCGATGTCGCATGACCGCTGCTATCGCAATCGCATCACGCATCGCTACTACCTGAACAGCGCCTCGGGCGGCGCCGACTTCGTGAAACTGGATGGGGCAGCAGAGACACCAAATCCCTGGGCACGTTCGACCTGCGGTCTGGCGGTGATGCCTGCCAACGGAATGCTTTACAACGGCCCCTACGTCTGCCAGTGCGCCATTGGCACGATGGCCAGCGGCGTGAACGGATTTTACAACGGCTCTGGCAACACCGACGGCAGGTTTTCCGTCGAGGTCGAGCCGCGCCTCGTCAAAGGGCCTGCGTTTGGAAAGGTGGCGGACACTGCTGCCTCTGAGGATGACTGGCCGACGTATCGATATTCCAACATGCGCAGCGGAGTCTCCTCGGGCCGCACGCCTGAAGAGCTTGCCACCAAATGGAAAGTCGATGTCGGGTCGCAACCTACCGCGCCGGTCGTCGCTGGAAACAGTGTGTATGTCGCCGATCGCGACGGCTACACGCTTCATTCGCTGAACCGTGAGGACGGGGAAACGCGTTGGACATTCATCGTCGACGGGCGCATCGATAGCCCTCCTACTCATTACAAAGGCATGATTCTTGTCGGCAGTCGTGGCGGATCGGTCTACGGCCTGCGAGCGTCCGACGGCCAGATGGCCTGGAAGTTCAATGGCATGCCGCAGCGACGGTTGATCTGCGATACCGGACGCCTCGAATCAGCCTGGCCGGTGCATGGGAGCATCACGGTCTTTGACGACACGGCATACTTCGCGGCGGGACGCAGCACATTTCTCGACGGTGGCATTGCAGTCTTTGGGCTCGACCCGATTACCGGCGAGATGAAACACAGCAGGATCATGCAGGGACCCTATGAGGATGCGGATCGCAGTTTCCCCGTCCCGGCGAAGGGACAGTTCCAGTTGGAAGGCAGCAAGGCGGACATTCTCTCCTGCACGAGCAATCAGCTGTTCATGCGAAACCAACCCTTCAGGCCCGATCTCACACCCATCGCTCCTGAACGCATAAAGGGGCTGCACCTGCTGGCTTCCCCCGGCTTTCTTAACGAATCTCCCCAGCACCGCACCTACTGGACCGTGGATCGGGATCTCCGCTACGGCGGTGCGACCGCCAAATTCAGTTCGGGTCCCGCGGGTGACACGATCGCCTTCGACGGCAAG
>JBPCVD010000251.1:0-10875 GCA_051010815.1 Rubripirellula sp. | reverse complement strand
CACGCGTCTTTTTGGGCAGGAAAGCGTACTGCATTCCACCTGTCAGCTCACCACGAAGCGTTCGTTCCTCGATCGCCATCGGCGAAGGATCGATTTGCTCGCCAGCCGCCACGGCCTCGCGGCCCTTATAACCATCGAGCAATTTTGCCAAGTTTGGTGACTCAGGAATCGTGACGCGGTCGGATTCCTCGCTGGGAATGAACAGACCGACGGTTCGATTGTTGCGGACGAAGTATTTCTCGGCGACTTCTTGCACATGATCACGCGTGAGTGCTTCGATTTCGTCTCGATAAAGAAAGTACAGTCTCCAATCACCCTGGGCCGCCCAATCGCTTAGCGAAACAGCGATACGATCGGTTTCGGAAGATTCCAGCTCGCGAGCCTTGAGGATTTGCTGCACGGCACGCTGCAGCTCTTGTTCGGTCACCGGTTCCTCGACAAACGAATTCTCCATGACGTCGATGAGCTTCATGCGAGCCTGTTCGATCGATCCGTCCCCGGGAACTTCCGCCATCGACATGAAGAGCCCCGGCTCGGCGAAACCGTACGCGAGGGCATAGACGTTCGACGCAATTTCGGTCTCCACCAAATTCCGATAGAGACGTCCACTCGGTTCGTCACCCAAGATGTAGACGAGAGCCTTTGCCGCGGCGTAGTCTGGGTGACTCCCTGCGGGAATGTGATAGGCCGTGCCGGCAAGCTGGATTTCACCGACACGTCGCACGACGACCGTCCGCTCTCCATCTTGAGCGGGTTCAGTCGTGTAAGTGGGATCGACGGGAGTCTCTGGCTTCTTCAACGCGCCAAAGTACTTGTTCAAATACGTCAGTGCTTCTTCGGAATCGAACTTGCCCGCCACGACGACCATCACATTGTCGGGACGATAGAACTTTCGATAGAACTGACGCAATTTAACGACAGGCACACGTTCGATGTCGCTGCGGTTCCCGATTGTCGTTTGGCCATAGTTGTGCCATTCATAGGCGGCCGCCTGCATCCGCTGCATCATCACACGGATGGGCGAGTTCTCGCCACTTTCGAACTCATTGCGAACCACAGTCATTTCGGACGCCAGGTCTTCGCCCAGAATCTTGCTGTTGACCAATCGGTCAGCTTCCAACCGGACGGCGAATTCAAGATTGTCGCCGGTCGCGGGGAGTGTTTCGTAATAGTTGGTGCGATCCATCCAGGTCGTGCCGTTCATCGATCGGCCGGCACCCCGATCCTTGAGTGCTTTGGGGATGTCCGGGTGAGTGGGAGTTCCTTTGAACAACATGTGTTCGAGAAGGTGTGCCATCCCGGCTTCGCCGTAACCCTCATGACGCGACCCCACGAAGACGGTCATGTTGATCGTGACGACCTCCTTGCTGGGGTCGGGGAAGAGCAGGACCCGAACGCCGTTCTCCAACGTGTATTCGGAAATTCCCTCGACTTCGGTAACTTTCATGATGCTTCCATCAGCTTCATTGGCCTCCGCCGGCGAACCCGACTTGGCGGGCTGGGACGAGTCGTCTGCAACTATCGGCAAACTGGTAAACAGGCTGCATCCGAGCAGCAGGGTGAACAGCGTCTTCCTTGCCATCACAAGGGAATTCTGAACTGCGGGTTGTACGCGCTGCAGTGCCACGGCCATACTCCTTCCTTTCCGGGTGTCGTCGACCTCTATTCAGTAAGACGGCGATTGTAACGCCGGATCGCTGGACAGATAACAGGCCGTCAAAACGTTAATTCAATCGTGACTGAGAACAAAACCGACGAGGCTGGGTGGGTCGAGGTCGCCGTCTCTGACTCCGTTGGCGATGACGCGGCGATCGAAGTCATCGTGCAAGGTCAGATTTTGGCTCTGTTTCGCCACGATGGTCAATTGTTTGCTCTCGATGGGATGTGCGCCCATCAAGGTGGTCCCATCGCCGAGGGTGTCGTGGAACATGGCTGCGTGACCTGCCCCTGGCATGGTTGGCAATACGAACTGGCGACCGGAATTCAAACGATCAATCGCCAGCCCCTTCAGCAAACGTACGAAGTTCGCGAGCAGGAAGGTCGGATCGAAATTCGAATCTGACCGCGAATGCTCACCTCCGCCGGTCGGCATCTGTCGTGCGGCGTCTTTCCGTTCAGCATCTGAAGTGCGGCACCTGCAATCCATCGCCTCGGCTAGCACGGCGGACAGGCTGCATGGTCGCAACCTCGTCCGCCAACTTCGGGACGCCGCTTCAATCGACGGGGAATCCACGTTTGCGAAGCAGCGCGCTGGTGTCGACGTCTCGTCCGCGGAACTTTCGAAATCCCTCCGCAGGGTCGATGGTGTCACCGATGCTCATGACATGGTCGTGCAAGTCTTTTGCGACCTGCTTGTCATAAAAGCTGCCAGCCTCGGCAAATCGCTCGGCCGCGTCAGCCGTTAGCGCGTCGGCCCACAGGTAGCTGTAGTAGCCAGCCGAATAGCTATCGCCGCTAAAGATGTGCATGAAGTGCGGCGTGCGGTGTCGCATCGGCAACTCACTTGGCATGCCCATTTCCGCTAGCGTCTCTCGCTCGAACGCATCGGGCTCAATATCCGTTGAACCAGCCAGATGCAACTTCATGTCGATCAGGGCGCTCGCCAGGTACTCCACCGTATCGAACCCCTGGTTGAAGGTGGATGCCTTGCGGATCTTGTCCAGCAGTTCCTGCGGGATCGGCTCACCGGTCTTGTGATGCACGGCGAATTGATTCAGCACTTCCGGCGTCTCAAGCCAATGTTCGTTGACCTGCGAAGGAAACTCGACGTAGTCACGCGCGACTGAGGTTCCCGATTGCGTGCGATACTCCACCTTCGAAAGCAAACCATGCAACGCGTGGCCAAATTCATGGAACAGCGTGACCGCATCGTCCCAGGAAATCAAAACGGCTTCACCGTCGGAGCCCTTAATGAAATTGGAGTTATTCGAGACGATGGTGGTGATCGGTTTGCCCATGTTTTCTTGGGCTCGATAATCCGTCATCCAAGCACCGCTTCGTTTTCCTTCCCGCGCGTAGGGGTCGAGGTACCACAAGCCAACATGGGCTCCGTCCGCGTCGGTCACTTCCCAAACCGTGACATCGGGATGGAAGACCGGAATCCCAGTCAGCGGTTTGAATTCGAGACCATACAACTGAGTCGCGGCCCACATCATCGCTTCACGCAGCTTATCGAGCTGCAAGTAGGGCTTCACCTCGTTGAAGTCGAGGTCGTACTTTTCCTTGCGAACCTTTTCGGCATAGTAGCGGTAATCCCACGGCTCGATCTTGATCTTGGCTCCTTCGTCGTCCGCAATCCGCTGCATGTCCGCTACTTCTTCACGGACGCGGGCCAGCGCCTTGGGCCACACCTTCATCATCAAGTCCATCGCGGCCTGAGGATCTTTCGCCATCGTTGGCTCCATCCGCCAATGGGCGTGCGACTCATAGCCAAGCAGCTTTGCACGAGCCGCCCGAATTCGCAGGATCTCGGCGATGATCTTGTTGTTGTCGTACTTGTCGCCGTTGTCCCCGCGGTTGTAGTAGTTCCGCCAAACTTTTTCGCGGAGGTCGCGGTTGTCGGCGTATGTCAGAAACGGATCCATCGAGGACCGCGTGTGGGAAATTGCCCACTGACCATTCTTGCTGTCGCGGTCCTTTGCCGCGTTGCTCATCGCCGCGATCACGCTGTCGGGCAGACCCGCAAGCTGGGATTCATCATCGATCCAGGTCACGTAACCCTTCTCGTCCTCCAGGACGTTCTGGCTGAACTCTGTGAAGAGGCGAGCGAGTCGCGTGTTCATTTGCGACAGCTTGGCTTTGTCGGATTGACTAAGCTTGGCACCCTTCCGCAGGAAAGTCTTGTAGCGATCATCGATCAGGCGGCGTTGAGCGAGGTTGAATTCCTCGTTCTTCATGGCGTCGCTGCCGTAGACCGATGCGATACGAGCGAAGAGCTCTTTGTTCTGATAGATGCTGTCTTCATGCTCGGACAGCTTGGGGACGATGACCTTTTCGAGGTCGGGGATAGCGCCGAGATTCAAGTTCGAGGTGTACACAAAGAAAATCGCTTCCAATCGGTTGAGCGTTCTTCCCGCTCTCTCCAAGGCAACGATCGTGTTCTCAAATGTAGGGGGATCAGGATTGTTCGCGATGGCGTCGATGTCAGCCGCCGATGCCTCAATTGCAACGTCGAAAGCGTCGACAAACTCATCTGGCCGAACAAGGTTCCAAGGCGGCACGCCTCCGTGGGGACCGGTCCATGGCTGCAACAGAGGCGAATTGGCTACCATCTTTTTTGCGTCTCCCTTCTCTTGGGCGTGCGTCATGAGGGGGTGAAGAGTACAGACGGCCGCTGCGGCCATGAACGGCAAGAAGCAACGTTTCACTATGCTCATCCTGGTTAAGGTCAGTTGCGTGATTCCTCGACGGCGCACAGTCTAGCACCTTACGAGGAACGGTGGTTTCGCCAGCCAGGCGTGGCCGGCATCACTTACGACGCCACATTTTTTCCATGGACCGGACAACGAGTATCCTGTGACCTGAGTGGGCAACGAATGTCGCGGATCATTCGCAGCTCGCAGCAGGAGCCGACGGCGCTCGCACAGAATCACCAGCACTCGCTCGGAACGAATGTTTCGCCGTTTGACGTTACGACGCAATCCGGCAAAGGGATCGGATGGGAAACCGCCGATCAGGTTGCGGTTTTCTGCCAGCACATGCCTTCGTCGACCGACGGAAACTGCAATTTCTGAAGCTGGCCCACGAGCGTTTCCTGCTCCCGGTCGACCGCGGTTTCCACCGTTTGGACGTTCCGTCGTGCCAGCGACTGAACTAACGAACCAATGAGGTAGCTTTCGGCCGGTTGCAATCGGCCCGCCTCATGCTGAGCCTTCAGATCCAGAATCGCTGCCGTCGGGCTCATCACCTCCGCCTCGGGGTCACTGAACCAAACACGAACCGTTGCCAACAATTGGCCTGCTGCGTCCGTGAGTGTCACCCGCTCCACGTCGACGTGCGACAACCCGGCCGCGACACGAGGATCGCTGGACAACTCCGGATGAAACTCGACTTTGGCCGATCGACGATACTGCAGGGCCTCGCGACTCACCGGCGGACGATAGCCGGAAACGGTCGCAAGCATTCGCAAGACAGCAGGCAGCGGAGTGAAACCAGCCTGCTGCAGAATGTTCGTGGTTCGATAGTCAGCCAAAGGGATGCCGATGCCGAACCCGATTGGCTCCAGCCCGGCGTAACCGCGCTGGTCATCGCGCACAACACCCACGCGAATGGGCGTGCCATGACCGCACACATTTTCGATCGCTGACACCAATTGCAGCCCAATCGCCGTTTCGACCGCGCTGCCTAGGCATAACGCATGAACCAACGCAGTGTCCGAATCCGCGTCCGGCAGCGAAAAGTGGCTCCATCCCAGAACTTCACCACCGTCGCCGTCGCTCGATTCGGCAACCAACATGGTTCGGGGATCAAAAAACGTTCGCGACAGCACCGCTTGCTCGAACTTTGCCTGATTGACATACGGCGGCGGCCCCGCCATCGACCAATGCTCAACCCAGATTCGAACCAAGGCAGGAAGGTCGGCGTTGCGAAAAGGACGGATGTTCACAGCGGGGCAATCGTCAGTGATGTCATGCAGGCGAACGACCACAAGTTGCAGCAAAGGCAATCGCAGACGAACTCATGGCGCAAGACTCATGTCGCATCGTCGGCGCACGCGTCTCAAGGTCCGGCATGATGGCACAAGGAACGCGCCAATAGAAGCCACCCAAGCAAGAAGCGCATAAAAAACGACGGGGAACCGCGTCACGCGATTCCCCGCCGTCTATTCTCAATCCGCGAAGATCTTGCCGTTGCGAAGCCCGTTGCAATCCCACACCACAACACGCTTGCCTCGGCCCACTCAGTCGAGCGCGGGCATCCCACATGGTCAGCCCCCGCCGGTACGGAATGCATCGGCCTTTGCTGCCACTCTCTAGCCACCGAACTGCGGTTTGTTCGCGAAAGAACGATCCTGACGGTAAGAAATGACGGCCGTGCCGATTGTGCCGCTTGCAACGGCAAAGCAATTCGTGGTGCCGTCCTGCTGATCGCGCCAGACGGCCCCGCGAGAAGAGTCGCCCTTAATTCTGCTCATCGTCAAAATCGGCCTCACGTGTGTGGGTCGACTCGCAGAGACGCCAGACCCGGCGGTGCCCTCGTGCACTGCCGTCGCGGGCCTGAAACCTCTTCAGGAACCGCTGCGAACCTCGCTGCCAACCTCCTCCCGGTTCATTTGCCGTTCACGCCTCGCTCCTACTTTTTCGTCCGCCCTACGGCGGAGGCGATCCCGCATCCGCGGGCGCGCGGCGTCAACACGCGACCGCCCCAAGTCAATTCGCTTCGAACATTCCACGAATGACCCCACTCACCATTTGCAAGCAAATCATGCCTGCAACGAATTGCCCAAACGCTACATCCTCGCAGGCTGCGAACGTCAAATCTGGGCCAATGAGAAGTTGCTGTCATTTATTGATCACCGGGGGTGAGATCTGCCTTTCGCTCGGACCGGAATTTCGCTGCAATGGCCCCAGTGAGTTCCACGGAAACGGGATGGTGTTTCGTGCTCACCGTTGGGTGAAATGGTGGCGTGCCGATTGGAAACGCTCATTCACCGCAATTACGTTCCATGGACAGGAAGTCTTCGATGCGTTCGTTGAATGCGAGTTGGAATTGGATCGATCGCCGATCTGTTGATTTAGCCACTCATTCGTTCAGGCTGCTTGCAGCCGCAATGTTGGCAGCGATCACGTTCGCCGGGGTGCTGCCTCACGCAACTTGGGCAACCGACACCGGGCTGACCCTCGGAACCGAGGCATTTGCCGAAGGTGCAACGCAAGCGGAAACGCCCCCTGACTTTGCGGCGATGCAAGAAGAGTGCCGCCAGCGAATCGGTCGGCTACGCGTGGAACTGGTGGAGTCGAAGGCGAGTCGCTCGATCGCGAAAACGAATCTGACGCAGGAACTGGAACTGTGGGAGCAGTTGGAACTGATCGTAGAGGAATGGCGATCGGCGTTCGAAGATCGTAGACGGCACGAACAAGAATCATCCCACTCGCCGCATCGCTTTGTGAAAGAAGCCCCGAAGGCGTTCCTGGAAGTGGACGATCTTCGCGCACGCAGAGAATCGGTGATCCAACGCCTGGAGTCGCTCCGACTGGAGCTTCAATCGGAGAAAGGCATCACGATCAATGCGAAGCATCAGTACCAAGAAGCGGAGCAGATCCGGCGTCGTTCCGACGAGGCGTACGAGCGAAGCGCCATCGAGAATCGTGTCACACTTCATCGAGCGCAGGTGCTGGCGCAGCTGCAAAGTCGCGTTCTCAAAGCAAGGCTCGACCTGCACCGCGAGCAAACCGCACTGCTGACGGTCCACGTGCAGGTTTCCGAGGACGAGGTCGCCGACCTGGATGCGGTGATCAACAGTTATGGGAAGCGATTTAAACTCACTCGAGAAGAACTCGATCACCGCCTCAGTGTGCTGGTTGGTTTTGAAGACCAGGTACGCAAGCAGATTGCGGACGTCGATGAACGCATGCGAGCAAGCATGCGGCAACGGGCCAATCACCCCGATCTGGACGCTGAATCAGCCTACGAGATTGCTCGCGAGGAGTCGCAGTTGCTGCGACAACTGCTGGCCGGGGCTAGCCAATTCAAGGAAAGCTGGCGTCGCCGATACGCGCTCTCCAATTTCGACGTACCCGCGAACGATATCGAGCAATGGCTTGAGGAAGCTGCTCAGATCAAGGTTCGAGTCGCGCAGATCGGCGAGAAGCTGCGATTACGGACACAGCAACGTCGAGAGAGCCTGTCGTTGCTGACGCGTTCACTCGGTGCCGTCGACGGCGCGGCAGTCGATGGCACGACCTTGGACAACGGTTCCAAGGGAAAGGTCGACGAACTGCAACGGATCATCGACTTCTATGGCAGCATCCAAGTCCTCGCGACGAGCGGCGAACGACTGTGCCAACTGCTGACCGAGGACCTGGAAGCACAGCAAGACCACTTCTCGTTGTCCGATAACCTGGAGTTGCTGCAGAGCGGCCTGTCGTCCGCATGGCAGTACGAGATCGCAACGATCGAAGACGAGCCGATCACGGTCAAAAAGCTGGTTCTCGGCTTGGCGTTGCTACTGTGCGGCTATTTCATCAGCCGAGCATTGGCATCCCTATTCGCACATCGTGTGTTGCCTCGATTCGGCGTCAGCCAGGCTGCGGCTTCGGTGCTGCGAACGGTCTTGTTTTACCTACTGTTGACCGCGTTGGCGTTCGTCTCCCTCGACATCGTCAATGTCCCCCTCACAGTCTTCGCCTTCCTCGGCGGTGCGGTTGCGATCGGTGTTGGTTTCGGCAGTCAGAATCTGATCAACAATTTTATCAGCGGCTTGATCCTGCTAGTCGAACGACCGATTCGAGTCGGCGACCTGGTGAACGTCGATGGCATCGATGCCAACGTTGAACACATCGGAGCGCGTAGCACTCGCGTCCGAACAGGTTCGAATCTCGAGATCATGGTTCCCAACAGCAAATTTCTTGAAAAAAATGTTACGAACTGGACGCTATCCGATACACGGATTCGAACAAGCGTCAGCGTCGGCGTCGCTTATGGATCTCCCGTCCGGGAAGTCATCGAGCGATTGACTCAAGTGATTGGGCACCACGAAAAGGTACTGACGTCACCCGAGCCGATCGTCCTGTTCAAGGATTTCGGTGACAGCTCGCTCGCATTCGAAGTCCACTTTTGGATCCACATGAAACGAATCATGGATGGAGCGAAGGTCCGAAGCGATGTGCGTGCCGCAATCGATGATGATTTCCGAGACGCTGGCATTGTGATTGCCTTCCCACAGCGCGATGTGCACATCGACATGCAGTCACCGCTGGAGGTTCGACTTTCCAACGCGGACCTGCAAAGTGGCGACCACCGCTTGCGTCGTGTCGGTTGACCAAGTCGCCGCGCGACTCTTGATGATGCCGTCCAGAACTTCGCTGTGACGATTAGCCTGAACGCCCACGTCGCAACTGTCGCTCAGCTTCAGCTTGCATTGGCATACTCTGACGAACCGCGAGTGAAGGCAGACACCACCAACCCAAACCAAGAAGCGGGGCAGATGCGCCTACCCTCCCCGCAGAGTCAGGTCGCTTCAGCCTGCACCGTGCCGGTGGGTCTTCCGATCCTCACCTCAAGCCGTGGGGAAGAATTCAAATTCGACAGTTCATCCATTCAGCTTCCGTCGGCGCCTAACGCTACCTGCGACGATGCAGATGCCGCCGAGGGCAAAGACCGCAGGGGTCGATGGCCCAGCAATACCGGACCGATTTGAAGCGTAAGCGTTTCAGGTTCGTTGCTGCCGGGGACAGCCAAGGACCAGACGTTGTCAAAGGGAAGAAGAAGGGAGTCCTAAGGACTTCAATGCCGATGCTCGCCGAACATTGGCAGGGCTGGCGAAACAAGCACATGAAAACAATTCGCGCAAGCCGATCGACGCTTATCGATCAGCGAGGCTAGGCAGCCCGACGCTGCAGTATTTCGCTGTCATTTTGGATGACCACCCGCCGGGAGGCCGCCTCGCTGCTATGCATTGCAGCCTCGGGAACCTCAGCATCGCGGGCCTCGATCGGCGTGCCACTAAGCCAGCCGCGACGATAGAAGTAGAAGAGAGTGCCGGCGATCATCATCGACATCAGCAGCAGTGCCGCCGGGTAGGCCCAGATGACCTCGAGCTCGGGCATCGCGGCGAAGTTCATGCCGTAAACGCCCGCCAAGAACGTGGGGGGAACGAACACGCTGGTCAACAGCGTCAGCACCTTCATGATCTCGTTGCTGCGATGTGCAACCGCAGACATGTAGGTGTTGACCAGGGCACTGGTCGACTCACGGTACATGTCGACCACGTCGGCAAGCTGAGTGCAGTGATCGGCGGTATCGCGAAGGTATTCCTGTGTCCCCGAGGTGACGAAAGAGCTTTCGACCGTCAACAGCGACAGCACCATTTCGCGTTGGGGCCAAATGCTGCGACGCAACCGAACAAGGATATTTTTTGTGTAGTGGATCTGGGCCAAAAGCTCGGGTCGTGGATTACGCAAGGCTTGCTCTTCCAACCCTTCAATCCGTTCACCAAGCCCCTCCAGCACCGGATAGCATCCGTCGACGCACGCATCCAAAATCGCGTAGACGAGATAATCCGTGCCCTTGCGGCGCAGACGAGCGCTAGGATTCTCGACGCGTTGGTGCACCGGAGCCAGCACGTGCTCGCAGTGTTGATGGAACGTCAGGACCACGCGATCATCAAAGACGATTCCCAGCTGACTCGGATTCATGTCCTTCGTGGCCGAAGGCACACTGTGGGCGATGATCAGCTGCTGATGTTCAAACAGCTCCATCTTTGGACGCTGAGGCGCGTTCACGAGATCTTCCATCGCCAGCGGCGTGATCCGAAATCGCGTCGCCAGTTGTTGCAGCACTTTGCCGTCACCCAGGCCGCGAACGTCGATCCACATCCGCTGACCGTCTGCCAACTCCGTCGGGAGCTCGTCAACCGTATTGCAGGTAAAAACGCGGTGTTCATCTTCCTGAATCAGCGTGACACGCATCTCGACAGGAGACGCGTCAGCATTCAGTACGAGCGTTCCGGGACGAGCCCCCGCTTCGGGACGTCGTCTTAAAAACATGGCCATGTGAGACTCTCGGCGCGAATTCCATTTCGTGTGACGGGACAATCGCAGAGTGACCTCGAAGCTGTCAAGTGATTGCGGACTTTCCCGCCGGAGAATGCATTCGGAACCCGGATTGGGATTGGCGTGAAACCCTCGTGGTTCGTATGGTCCGGCGTCGAGAGCC
>JBPCVD010000250.1:0-19062 GCA_051010815.1 Rubripirellula sp. | reverse complement strand
CCATAACGGTTTCCCGTCGGCGTCCTTCTCCAATTCCAGCGGGCAGGTGTTGGGATCAAGCTTGCCTTCCATGTGGCTGCGAAGATCAAAGTCGCCGCGGTGGGCAATGCCCTCCAATTCTCCGTATTCGCCCTCTGGCAAGAAGGGAAACGCGTATTCAATGTCTGCGGTTCCCACGCTGTAATGGGCAAGTTCTTCTGTATGGTGTTCTCGCATGATGAGTGATTCACCCGAAAGGCCCAGGCCTGTGTACCAATTCAATCTTCGGTCGCGCCAATAGCGATACCAATCTTGAGACTGATCCGGGTGGCAGAAGAACTCGATTTCCATCTGTTCGAATTCGCGCGATCGAAAGGTAAAGTTTCGAGGGGTGATCTCATTGCGGAAACTCTTGCCGACCTGTCCGATTCCAAACGGTACGCGAACTCGGCTGCTGTCGAGGACGTTCTTGAAATTGACGAAGATCCCCTGCGCAGTTTCGGGGCGAAGGAACGTGGCATCGTCCTCGCCACCTAAAGCGCCGAGGGTGGTCTTGAACATCAGGTTGAATTCACGCGGTTCCGTCAGCGTGTCGAGTTTCTTTGCGTCGGGAGCCAGGACATCCGCAGTGGAATCGAGCTTGTCGAGGGTCAGCGACTCGTCGCCGATCGAAATCTTGTCGGCGTCCTTGTTCCTCAATCGGAAAAACTTCATTCCACGACGGCGGACCTCGCTCAGTTCTTCCTCGATCTCAGCGAGCGTCGACACGAAGATCTTCTTGTCCTGGTACTCCACCCATCGGCCACGGACTTGGTCGAATCGGTAGCGTTTGTTCGATTCGCGGCAATCGACCATGTGGTCGTGGAATAGGTCGTAGTGACCACTGCATTTCCAAACCTGAGGATGCATAATGATCGTGCAGTCGAGCCCGACCATTTCAAAGGTGCCCGGGGCGGCAGCCGGCTGAACCAATTCATTGTGTCCGGCGATCATGTCGTGCCACCAAGCTTCTTTCAGATTCCGTTTCAGCTCGACGCCGAGAGGACCGTAGTCCCAGAACCCCTGTACACCACCGTAGATTTCGCTGGATTGAAAGAGGAATCCCCGCCGCTTGCAAAGCGACACGATTTTTTCCATCGACTTCATGGGTGATTCAGTAATTGGGCGTGCGAGAGACGGTTTGCGGACGTACGAAACCGCAAAATGTAGAGGTTTTGGTGTCAGCGTCGTAGACCATGACACAGACGTTCAATGCAGGTGGAGACGCTGCCAGACGCAGTTGGGGCGATCGAATCTCCAGCGATTGCAGAAAACTTGGCCGGTCTAGAAGCCGAAGGACAAGAATCCAACTTCGATACACCCGGCCAATCCGACTGCTTGAAACGTCAGACGATGGCCGCAGGTCGGAGCAATCGGGTTCAACCACCGATGGCTCGGCGAACCGGACCGACGTTCAAGAATTGCAGCAGATGTCGGTTCGTGTCGATCGTGCAGAGATCAAATTGACGTCAAGTCTGTGATCGTCTGCACGTTGGCGATTAGCTCGGTTCAATACCGAGTCATGCCGCCGCCGCCATAGGGAGATGCGATTTGCGTCTGCCCGGCAGAGACGCTGGCCTCATAATTTGCACTGATTTCCCGGCTTAGCGTTGCTACCCGTTCAGCGGCCATCGGTTGAGCGCTGTTGATAGCAAGGCTCTGTTGGTAATTCTGAAGCGCCTGAGCCAGATCCCCGGATTGCTCGCGTAATCGTCCCAAAGCGAGCCAGGCTCGAGCATTATTGGCATCTTTTTGGACCGCGTCCTCAAGATACCTGAGGGCTGTTTGTGGGTCATTTGACTCTTCGTAGAGCCGAGCGAGCTCAATTCGGGGCTCTGCACTGGTGGGATTCTGTGTCGCCCAATTCTTCATGAGGGCAAAGGCACGGTCGGGTCGCCCGGTGTCGACAAGCAAGACGGCAAGCCCTCGGTGGCATTCCACGTGATTCGGGTCGTGGTCGAGGCACTGATTGTAGAGCGATTCGGCCTGGGTCAGGATTTGGGCGTCTTTTCGCTGATTTCCGAGCCGATGATTGGTTGCGGCCAGGTTGTAGTAGCCGTCAGCATTTTCGGGATCGGTAGCGATGACCTTCTGAAATCGCTGCAGAGCGGCGGTGTATTGGCCCTGTTCGTACAGCCGGGCTCCCGTTGAGTTGTGTCCACTGGCGGCCCATTGGCAGCCACTCGCACTCAGGATCAGGACTGCGATCAGGCCTGAACCAAGAATGCTGGACTGAGAGCGGCTGATCGCTCGATGAATCCGAGACGAGCCGAACTTGTTTTGCGAGCCGGATGTTTGATTTGGGAGGTGGATCAGCAGAGCCATGGGTCGTGTCTTCCTGACGCGGGTGGCGTTCTGGCCTCGGAGAGGGGGTGTGAGGGCACTCGTCCGTGAGCGTTTTTGCCTCTTCTAAGGGGCCTCTGGCGGCCGGACGTTATCAACCCAGTATCAAACCTTGCAATACCGGAACTTTTGCCCCTAGTCTCCCGTCAAACACGGCTGACGCAGGGTCCCGACCCTATACGACCTACAATCGCGCCAAACTGACCTAAACCCCGTACCACAGACGATTTTCGTTGCTTAATCACGAGGCCTAACTACACTCCGAAGCTGGTTCTAGCTTTGGAATCTAAACCCCTCATCGATGATGTAACTGACGTCTTTTTCGCATAAAAGTCCGACCAGCCACTCTTTCAGAGCCTGGTTGGACCCAAATTCCAAATAGAAACGCCCCCGCCACTCAGGGAAGCCGGCGGGTTCGTTTAACCAAGTTTTTGCCAATTGACCTTGGCACTTTGAATACGAGGCTACTTGATGACTCTCCGTGACTCGAGTGTTCGCAACGTTACCCGCAAAGCCGATCGAAGCTTCGGCGGGCGACTTCGTGACAAACGTCGCCGCAAGGACCGACGACTGCTGTCTGAATCGCTGGAGCAGCGTCAGCTCCTCGCTGGACCCGACCTGATCGGGATTCAGCCCAATGAAGGGGCGCTCCTGAATGAAGGGACCGTGCTGAGCGTCTCGCCGCGTGAACTTGTGTTCCGCTTCGATGATGACGCCAGTCTCGATCCCAATACGCTTTCGGCGATCCGCATCACGCGGGCAGGCGAAGGGGGTGTGTTCGAGTCAGCCACGGCGATCTCCGATCTGGGGACCGACGGTGACATCTTGGTCGAGTTCCGCGCGGCTCAATCTGGAAGCATCGGGAACGGAATCCAGGTCGAGTTCACGTCGAGCTCACGGCCCAACACCGGATTGCCGCTCGTTTCGGTCACCGACGAAACCGTCTTCATTGACGTCAACAACAATCCGCTGCGCGAGACGCGAGTTCAGGATCTAATCGCAGCGGTCGCAGCGAACCCTGAAGCATCGGCGCTCATCGAAGTCCTCCAGGTCAGCGGCTCTTCGCTGGGAGAGATTGGACAAAGCGTCCCAGATGGTTTGCGTCTGACTCTCGCTGGTGCGAATGCTGCGGAGGCGGTTACCGACTTCGGAACCAACGGCGACGTGCGTGTTCGATTCGTTTCTCAGTTACCTGGTTCGGACGGGCTGGGGACCGAGATTCAACTCGAGCGACGAAACTTTGGCGGTCCCGCCAATCCGGTGATTGTCGTCAATGGCAACACGATTCGGATTCAGTTGAATAGCTCGAGCGGATTCGAGACGACCGCCCAGCAGCTGATCGACTCGGTCAATGCCAACCCAGGTGCCTCGGCCCTGATCTTCGCGGCGCTGCAGGAAGGCGACGCAAGTTCGCCAATCGGAGCGTCACTCTCTCTTCCACCATTACTAACGCTCAGCGGCGTGACGGACGTTTCCGTCGATCCGGGTTATGTCGGCCTCGGGGATTCTGCCCGCGAGGTTGTGTTCCGCTTTGCTGAGCCCCTGCCGGATGACCTTTACCAGGTCGACATCGTCGGTACGGGTTCGGGCGCGTTGCGAAACACGAACGGCGAGTTGTTCCAGGATGGTCTGGACTTCACGCGTCAATTCAACATCAACCTGGGTCCCCAGGTCGTTGCCGTTGTTCCTGAGCCTGTGCGACGGAACTCCTCTGGCGAATTGCGTCCAGAGGTCGGTCGCGTTGAAGTGCATTTCAACGATGACGATCTCGATCTAACGCTTGCACAAACGACAGGTTTCTATCAGCTGATCTTCACTCGTGATTCGGTTCGAAATACCGATGACGTTGTGATCATTCCGAATTCGGTTCAGTACAACAACGTTACCAACATCGCGACACTAGACTTCGGTCGACCCTTGTCGCGTATCTCGGATCCTTCGAATCCGACCCAGTTCTTGGCGGGAGCCGCTCGATTGCGTGTCGGTGCCGGCGAAGGTCTGCCGACACCTCCCACAGATGTTTCGCTGGTTCTTGATCCCAGCAATCCAGTCGAGCCTGGCGATTCCTTCGATACCGCTTTCGATTTGAACTCACAGTGGGCTATCGGCACCACGAGCACGCAGTCGGCAAGGCTGACGAGCGAAATCTTCAATACGACGCCATACGGCTTGGAGCTTCCAGGGCCGGATCTTCCAGGTAGCCGGGACATCCGTCCGGACGATCCCTCCCGTTTGCTTCGCACCGTGCCACTCGATTACTTGCGCAATGGCGCTGATGTGGTCGATGGAATTTCGGTGATTCAGTACAACTTTGCCCCGTCATGGCTTGGTGACGATCCAAATCAAACGGGAATCCTGGAAGATCGCACCTACTTCAACGTAATCAGCGAACAGCAGAAAGAGCGTGTTCGCGAAGTGATGCAGTTGTACAGCGAGTACCTCGGTGTCAGCTTTGTCGAGGTCGAGGGTGATCCGACGAGTTCCGCATTCATTTCGGTCGCCGTTGGTGATCTGTATGGTGGTGACGAGAGCGCGACCAGTGGTGACGGCGGACTTGCGGTTGTCACTCGTGACCGCAATGGCGACGGCATTGACGATCTTGGCGTGATGGACCTTCAGGACTTCGATGAGTCCGTGGATGATCAATTCGGAGGGGAGTTCTTCCGTGGCGCGATGTTCGTCGTGGGTCAATTGCTCGGCTACGGATACGCGGACGACTTGCCGCAACCCGTGACTCAGAGTTCGGACTTCATCTTCACGCCTGGTGGCGACAACGAGCCTGCGTTCCCAAGCGTGGCTGACATCGTTCACGGACAGTACCTGTACCGTCCGGACAGCACCGACATTGACCTTTACCGATTCTCGCTGGAGACGCGTGGAACGCTGTCGGTGGAAACACTTGCAGAGCGTTTGGGTGATCCCAGTCTGCTTGATTCGGTGATCCGCATCTATCGAATGGGCAATGACGGATCGTTTGTCGAGATCGCTCAGAATGACGACTATTTCAGCAACGATTCGTTCGTTCAGCTTGAGGTGGATCCCGGGACCTACATGATCGGCGTGAGTGCCCGAGGGAACACCGACTACGACCCGACAATTGAGGGTACTGGCTACGGTGGTTTGACCGAGGGCGAGTACGAGTTGGTGATCGATTTCCGACCCAACAGCACCAATGGCCTGGCCGACACAACGGGTGTCGCGTTGGATGGCGAAGGTGACGGACGACCCGGTGGCGTCTTCGACTTCTGGTTTGAGCCGAACGATGTCAACAACACCCTGTACGTCGATAAGGCCTCGACCGTTGCCTCGGGTACGATTGGAACGGTCGGAAATCCTTATCGCGAAATCGATCAGGCGATCGCGGCATCGAATCCAGGTGACACGATTCGAATCCTCGGCAACGGAGGTATTGATGGCCTTGTCGAGACACTCGAAGACAACTTCAGCTACCAAATCGGATTCGCCAGCAATGGTCTTCCGTTGCAAGACGGCTCTAGCTTGGACTTGCCTCAAGGCGTGCGGATGATCATCGATTCAGGAGCAATCCTGAAGATGAGCCGCAGTCGCATTGGCGTCGGAAGTGTCTCGCCGTTGGTGGATGGCAGCGACGCATCGTTGCAGTTGCTGGGAACACCAACAATTGTGACCGCAAACGGACTGCCAGCACGTGACGCGTCGAACTCAATCATTCCGGGAAGTGTGTTCCTGACCAGTATCAATGACGATTCGATTGGCAGTGGCAACACCTCCAGTTTCGGTCCTGATGCGAAAGCAGGCGATTGGGGCGGCGTTGACTTCCGCGGCGATCTGGATACCGCAGACGAGTCACGCCGGAATCGCGAGTTGGAAGGCGTCTTCCTGAACCACGTTCAGTATGCAGACATTCGCTTCGGTGGTGGTCCCGTCTCGATCGGTGGCCAGCAAGTTGTGGTCTCACCCATCGATATGGCCGTCACACGTCCGACCATTATCAACTCTTCGATTACCAGCAGTGCGGATGCGGCGATCGCTGCGACGCCTGATACTTTCACGGAAACCAGATTCACCGATCCGTTCTATCAAGCCGCTGGAACGTTCACCCCTGATTACTCGCGTGTTGGGCCGAAGGTTTCCGGCAACACGGTCATTGATAACAGTATCAATGGTCTGTTCGTTCGAGTGGTCACGCGAACGGGTGATGTGCTTGAGACGATCGATACTTCTGCGCGATTTGACGACACAGACATTCCTCACGTCCTGACGGAAACGTTGGTGATTGAGGGAACCGCCGGTGGACCGGTTCTGCAGTCCTCCGCACCGTCATCGCTGCTAGTCCGATTGCAGCCAGCCTTCGGCGGATCCGTGCCGGCTGGATCGTACACCTACCGAATCACAAACGTAGATAGCTCAGGTCTAGAGTCGGCTTCTAGCCAGCAGACCGTTCCAATCACACTTGCTGCGACCGGCGGCATTCGATTGGATCAACTGCCAACCGTTGGAGCGGGCGGCTCCTTCATCGCGCGACGGCTCTATCGAGCTGACGTCGATCCGGGGACGGGTCTTCCTGGCGAGTTTCGTCTGGTTCAACAGCTCAATGCGAGCGACACGACAGCATTTGATTTTGCGGCTGCTGGCACGACAGTGCTTTCAACTGCCGAGACGGTGCTTCGCAGTCGACTGGACGCCAGTTTGGTCGTGGATCCCGGTACCGTTATCAAGTTGGACGGTGCAAGAATCGAGGCTCGCATGGGAGCCAACTTGATCGCAGAGGGCCTGCCTAGCTTGCCTGTCGTCTTCACTTCGCTGGAAGATCAGCGGTATGGTGGCGGCGGAACCTTTGACACCAACGATCGCGGCGGCAACGGATCAATCACTCCCGGGGATTGGGGTGGAATCTACGTCGGCCCCGCTGGCTCGGCCAGTATCGATCAAGCCGTTATCGCCGGAGCTGGTGGAACGACGCGTATCGAGGGTGGCTTCGCATCGTTCAACCCGATTGAGGTTCATCAGGGCAACTTGCGTCTTGCCAATAGTCGACTGGAATTCAACGCAGACGGACGTGGCGAGCCCAGCGGGGATCGTGTTGGACGAGGTGATAACTCGGCTGCCACTGTCTTCGCTCGTGCTGCCGCCCCCGTTATCTTGAATAACGAATTCGTCGGTGGTCAATCGGCGGCATTGTCAATCGACATCAATTCCTTCGCGAGCACCGAGGTCTATGACCAAGGACGATCGACGGGCGAGATTGATTCGGCTGGAATCGTCGGCAACTCAGGTCCGTTGATTCAAGGCAACGTGTTAGATGATAACGACATCAACGGACTGTTGGTGCGAGGCGGACAACTGGCGACCTCCGGTGTGTTGGATGACGTCGACATCGTTCACGTTGTGACCGACTCGATCGAAATCCCGAACCAACACATCTTTGGCGGCCTGCGATTGCAAAGCGATGCACGCGGCAGCCTGGTTGTAAAATTCGAGAGTGCGGAAAACGAAAACGCTGGCATCGTGGTTGGCGGATCGCTGCTGTCGGCCGAGGACGAGTTCCGCGACATTGCTGATCGCGTCGGTGGTTCCTTGCAGGTCGTCGGGCATCCCGATTTCTCCGTGATCTTGACCACGCTTGCGGATGACGCGTCCGGTGCTGGATTCACTCTGGACGGACTTGCTCAGCGTGACACCAACAACGATGGCATCATCGGTGAGGACCTCGTCGATCAAGCCGGCGACGGGTTCATTCAATTGCCGTTTGGCCCCGAGGTCAATCGAGGCGGCACAATCGATAACGATGTCGACGTCAACGTACCTGGCTACTTTGAGGCGACGCCTGGCGACGGACACGCGATCGGAGTCTTCAATCCGGCGACTGGCACCGGAGTGACCGTTTTCGATGCGGTGACTGGAGCCGTCTCGCCCAACCAGAGCTACTTCTTCGATTTCGCGACCTACGTCATCGTCAACGGTGTCGGAACTCGCCTGGACGCGACCACCATCACGCAGGCCGTAAACCTTGTCGGCGACGACCTCGTTGAGAGCCAAGGTTCATTCGCTGGTCCCAATGGGGACGTGACCTGGACCGCGCAAACCACGTTCCGTGACGGCATCGCCGTGATGTTCAGCTCGGTTGAGTTAACCGCAGCCTCCGGCACGCAACTTGGCGACATTCAAGTTGTCAACTTCTTCCACCCCGACGTTGGCTTCCCCGGTCAAGAAAACCTGTTCCCTTCGGGAACCCCCGGTGCTCCTGACTTCCGCGCGATTACCTATCAGGTCAACCAGCGATTTGGATTCGGTCATGGTGGCTACTACGTCGACGATGGCGTCAACCAGCAGAACGCAACCTACACAGGTTGGGCCGCGGATATCTACGCCTTGTTGGAGGCGGATATTGCCACCGATACGCAAACCTACTCGATCGCCGGAGACGTCGATCAGGCAAATCTTCCGCCGATCGTTGATCCGAGATTGGGGAACGTATTTGGCACCGGTGATGTCAACACCGCATTCGCTTGGGACGTCGATCCCACCGCAGCGAACTCAGTCGTCACCTCATTCATTGAGCTGATTGACCGAGATCCTGCCGATCGTGAGTCCGTCGCACGAGCCGAGCCCGGTTTGTGGGACGGAGTCGTGGTGCGTGAAGCCGCACACGACCGAAACGTCGCGGCATTCGCCGAGCAAGAGCCGGTTCGATCCGCATTCGTCGATACCAACTCGATTCCAAGCCAATCCCAGTTCTTGGGTGAAATCGCACCGGACCTGCAGTCTGGTGATGAAAATCGACGGCTTGGCTTTATCGTCAATGGTTCCGTCACAACCTCGGATGACCTGGACGTCTACTCCTTCATCGCCGAGAGCGGAACGGAGGTCTTTCTTGACATTGACCTAACCGGTAATCGCCTTGACTCCGTCGTTGAATTGATTGATGCCAACGGTCGCGTCTTGGCGGCATCGAATGATTCGTTGCTCGCAGAAACAAATGACGCTGCGATCTTCAGCGGAGCGGGTGTGAACCCCGATGCCGCTCAGCCGTTGTCGGTGGTGAACGAACAACTTCCTGTTCAGCAATTGACGATCAGTGAATCGATCGTCGATGCGACCGGTGGAGTATTAACGCTCAGCGTGGCCGGCCTGGTCGACCCCGTCTTGGTTGATGTGGATGCCTTCCTGCTGGATCCTGCCGCGGCGATCACTGCGGCGTTGGAAGCGATGTATCCTGCGGAACTTGGCGATATCACGGGGCAGTTGTTGCGACGACATGACCGTGAAGTCGATCCCAACAACGTGAACGTGACCACACGAGAGGGCGACGATTTTGTCGTCCAGTTGCAGTTTGATGCCGACCTGTTCGTTGGACGTAGTGTGCCAGCGATTGGTGTTGATGGCTCAACCGTCACCGGCGTAGTTGTGGCGACGAGCGTTGCGGAAACGCTGTTGGCCTCACAGGTCCAAGACGATTACAGCACTAACGATAAAGACGCCGGTTTCCGGATTCGTCTGCCAGGTGAGTCGGGAACGCGAAACCTCTATCACGTTCGTGTTCGAAGTAGCAACACGCGTGATCCGCTCGATTTCGCAACCTTGACTGACGCCAGTCGCGTTCGCGACGGATTGACCGTTGGTAGCTATGAACTGCAAATTCGTTTGCAGGAAAACAATGAGCAAGCAGGCACTCAGATTCGTTTGACGGATGTCCGGTTCGCAACCAATGGTCTGCAGATTATCGGCCAACCACTGCATTCACCGCTGCTTGGTGAAGAGCATGAGACGACCGCAGACAATGACTCGCTTGCCAATGCTCAGCCTCTCGGTTACTTCGGGTCGGCCGAAGATCAAGCACTCGCAGAAGCAGGTCCTCTGCAAAGCGATCAGTTGTCCAAAGCATTCTCGGGCGACCTCGATTCAGCGACCGATGTTGACTGGTACGAGTTCACCGTTAACTACGAGAACATCACTCGAGACGCTGCGGCACTGTACCTGTCGACCGTCTTCGATCTGGATTACGCCAGTGGATTTGCTCGGGCAGACATGGCGTTGTACGTCTTTGACGCGCAGGGACAGCTTGTGCTGATTGGCGGCGACAGCAACGTTGCCGACGACCTACCTGGCTCGACCAATGCGAATGACACCGATGACCTGTCTCGCGGCAGTGCCGGTGCAGAAGACCCCTATATCGGTACCGCGGAATTGAGCGAAGGTACCTACTTCGTAGCGGTCGCTAACCAACAGCAGGTACCGGCTCCGCTGGACCAATTCTTCAATGCGAACAGTGCGAACCCACTGCTGCGTCTTGAGCCAATCGATTCGGTCACCCGAATCGCGGAAGATAGAATCAACTTCAGCGGAGGCGGAACAGCGACCAGCCCAGAAGTTCCGTTGCTGTTCGACGCGGATTCGATCGTCGATTACACATTCGATGACACGCTGCTCTACGTAAACACGGCGACCAGCCTGTTGCTTGTCAATCCATTCACGGGTGTCGTCTACGGAAGTGTTGGCGACCTGGACGAGCGAATCAACGACGTCGCATTCCGTGCCAACGGCGAACTCTTCGGATACACCGAGAACGGTCCGATACCAAGTGACACCTCATCCGAGTACGTCCGAATTGATACGGGCACGGGTGCGTTGACCACCATCAGTACCGGCGCCGGGATTCAAACGTTCCATCTCACTGACTTTGATCCGATGAACTTAGTTCTGGATGAGGCGAGTGATGACGGTATCGAGGTCGAAGCGATCACGATTCGTGAGTTCTTGGGACAGGAGGAAGGCTTCTTCATCGGTAATCGTCCGATCGACCAGGTTGGTCTGCAGTACTCGACCAATATTCTGTATGACTTCGATGACGAGACCGGTTTGGCGACTGGGCCGAACTATGACCGAAGTCGCTTCGCCCCGGGTGCCGGAACCACGCCGCGCGAGGTGGGTCAGATCAACACGGAGGCACCTCCAGCGGCGTTTGCAACGCAGTTGGGTATCTCCGACGCGACGGAAGTCAATCGATTCGGCATTGCTGTTCCAAGCATTCGCGATGGGGACACATTCACTCTGTCGAACGTGACTGAGTCAGTCACGTTCGAATTCGAGCAAGGCTTTACACTCTTTGCCGACGGCAGTCAGCCCGTTCGCGATGGTGACTCCGTCATCATCGATGGCGTTGTTTTCGAATTTAATTCCAACTCGCGTCTGCAACTCAGTGACGTTGCACCGCTCGGCCTTTTAAATGAAGGCACAACGGTCAGTGTGGAAGGTACCGATGGCATCGTGACCTTCGAATTCGTTCGCTTTGCACCCGCTTCGCCCGGAAACATCGAAGTTTCCTTGGTGGATGCTGGTGGGGCGCCACTGTCGGTCAACAATATTTCCGCGTCACTTTCGACGGCAATCAACGCCAATGTCACCGACGTGACGGCCCAGTCACTCGGGGATGAAGTCTTCTTCGTTGATTCGCCTCTTAGCCTGACAACTGCAGGTTCCGGCGTCACGGTTTTGGGTAGCCCCGGGTTGAACAATCCGCTGGCAATCGAAGTGCCGGTTTCGGAGACCATCGGTCGCGAAGCTCTGATTCAAACCTTGGCAGAAGCCGTTCGTGGAGTGGGGATTCCGGTTTCCAACGCCGGGACTCAGATGAGCATGCCATCGGCGACTTCGCTCATGGTTGTACCCGATCCAGCGAATTCACCTTCGGCATTCTCGATCATCGGCACACCTGGCGTCACCGCCGGTAACGTTGCGATCTTACTGCTGCCGACGGACACTGCAGGTACCATCGCTCAGCGAATTTCAATCGCTGTGCAAGAAGCCAGCGACAGTGGCGATTTGCCAAACGTCACCGCCATCCCGAATGGTCACTCGTTGAACATCGCTGGTGGTTTTGTGGTCGACGCTTCCGGTAATCTTGTCGTCGGTGGTGTGCCCACAGGCGGAACAGTGACCGGTATCGAGTTGGTCAACAATCAGCTGTTTGCTGTTTCCGACACCGGTGGTTTGTTCCAGGTCAGCGCTGGCGAACTCGATTCCAATGGCAACCGCGAAGTTGGACGATATGTTGCGACCGCGACAGACCTCGTCGGAATCAACTTCTCCGGTCTTCGAGCGGGTCCGGTTTCCGTCGACAACGGTGCCCTGAGCGATATTCTGTTTGGTGTCACCACGAGTGGTGAGATCCACGCCTTCAACACGCGAGGTGAACTTCAGCCCGTGTTCGCTGGCGGCCGCAGCGTGATCTCGACTGGCGTCTTCGGCGCACTTGGTCTTGACTTCAGCGTTGTCGACTTCAATCTCTGGCACACCACGTCGGACCGTGGCGATGGCACCGGCATTCAACGCGGCAACGATCCTGGTCACGGTATTGACCCGCTCTTCAATGGCACTCGTGGGAGCGCGGCTGGTGGATCAAGCCTTGCCTTCACCTACGAAAACAATGCCTTTGGCAGAATCTATCCTTCACTGGTCGAACGACCAACGTTCGCTCCGCGAACCGACGGCACTGGCTTTGAAGACACCTTCAACGTGCCCGGTGGTGCGAAGGGTGTTATCCAGAGCAATGACTTCAGCCTTGATGGTTACTCCTCTGATGACCTTCCGACGCTGTACTTCAATTACTTTGCTGAGAACGATGGCGGCAACGATCGACTGCGAGTCTATGTTGTCACCGAGCAAGGTGTTGAACACCTCGTCGCGTCGAACACAGACTCTCGCAACCCGTTCTTTGCTGATGACGAGTTCGACGATCCAAGTCAGTTTGGCACCTACGACGACGATATCGATGTCGACGTGCAGCAGTTGTACGACAACACCGGGACGTGGCGTCAGGCACGAGTCGCGCTCGGAGACTTTGCTGGTCAATCGAACCTCAGCTTAAGGATCGAGTATTCGACCGGTGGCACGACACAGTCGTCGTCCGAGTCCATCCGAGTGACGAACGGACAATCGCTGGCCGCAACGGCCGATCGCGAGTTTGAGATTCGCGGAAGTTCGATCTCCGTCGGTAGCGAAACGTTCGTGATTGACTTGGCACCGACTGTCTCCTTCCCTTCGGGACGTGAGCTGGCCGATTTGTACGTCGACCCCACGGAAACGGCAGTGATCACCATCGATGGTCAGCAATATTTGCTGAACGATGGCACTCGCGTGGTGTCACCGGGGCAGATCGAAATCGATCTCCTGGAAGGATTCCCTGCCGGCACAACATTGGACGATTTGAGTGCCAACGATATTGCCACGAAGGTCGTTAGCGATATTCAGGCCAATCTTCCACAGAATGCAACGGTCGAAGACTTCAACTTCTCCGACCCAAGCGACGATCCTCTTGTCGCAATGGGCCGCAACGACCTGCTGTTCGAAGCAACGCCCCTGCCCTACAGCGGTGGCAATCTAACGATCAATGGCGTTGGTCGATTGGGTACTGACAATGGCCCATTCTCGCCACCAACGAATTTGGATGATGTCGACCTTGTGCGACTGGAAGTGACAGCGGGCTCGCTGATTCAGGTCGACGTCGACCTCGATTTCAATTCGGCTTTGAGTGCTGCGATTCGCTTCTTTGACGCAGAAGGCAATGAGGTTCCCGGCGTTCCGAACCCTGCTGCGGACACGATTCAGTTCACGTCATCCGAGGATGGCGTCGTCTACATCGGAATCAGCGGACTCGGAAACGAGAACTACGATCCGCGCATTCCTGGCTCCGCCGATGCTGGGCAGATTGATACTTACACCGCCAGCGTGACCGTGACGCTTGCGAATGCATACCGTACCGATGGCAACTTGATTGAGTTTGCTGGTGGTCAACAGTCGATCACCGTTTCTCAACCTGATTTGTTCACCGTCACAGATTCGCTGGCCGGATCGGACTCGTTCCCTGTGCCGATCAGCCGCTTCATGACTTCCGACGAAGTCGCAACGCAAGTGCAGCGAGCGATCGCCAACCGATTCTTCGCTGGAAACACAGACGCGTTGCCGGTTTCCGGCGCGAATGTCCGACTGCCAGCATTGGCGATATCGGATGCTGGTCCGTTCGTTTCTGAGGACGATCGATACGGTGACCAATATGCGAGCGGCGTGATCTCCGGAACACGAAACAACACCGCAGAAGGAATCTACCTAGATGACTTCATCATCGGTTTCGCCGAGCGTGGCGAGATCGCGACTTCATCGAACGTGGTGAACTCTCCGTTTGTCTTGGACACGCGACCACAGTTTCCTGTGCCCGCCGATCCAACATCGAATTTGGCCACGGGTTCTTACCAGGTCGAGATTCGAGACGCGAGCGAGTATGTCAGTTCGATCAGCAGCAGTCAGTTCCGCACGTTCGACACTAACGATCGTCTGACCTCATCGATCGGCATCGAGGCGCTTCCGGCGTCGGAGATTGGCGACGGTGATGTCTTCACCATCTTTGATGGACGTTCGACGGTTGAATTCGAGTTCGACCAAGTTGAACTGGGCAATGGTGTTCAGCCAGGTCGTGTTCAAGTCCCGTTTGCTCTCGAGATGATCGACCCTGAGTCGGGACTCGTTCGAGCTCAAACGGCTGCTGAAGTTGCCAACAGTATCGTGGCTGCGATCAATCGAGCCGACGTGCAGTCAGTCATTGATGCGCCCGCGCTTTCCTCGGCGGGTGTCGACGGGGCAACGAGTACTCGAATCAATCTGTTTGGCGACGTTATCGTCAATAACGACAGCGGCGTACTCGCTTCGGTCGAGCGGACAAACGAGCGTGGTGACGATAACCGCGATCGAGTTAGCCAAGGAGTGATTCTGGTTGAAAACAGCCGCTTCCTGTTCAACGAAGACTACGGCGTAGTGATCTCGCACGGTCTGACGGCCGAGGTGGACGATACCGTGACACCTTCGGTGACTCGTTACCCAAGAAATCTTGTCGAACTCAACACTGAGAGCTTCGCGACAGGTGTCGTGATTCAAAGCAATGTCATCGCCTTCAACGAGGCGGGTGGATTGCAAATCGACGGCATTCCTCAGAACGCAGATGAAACCGCCAGCGATCCTGTCTGGTATGACCGGATTCTCAACAACACGATCATTGGTGGTCAGATCTCACCAGGTCGACAGGCTCCAGCAGAAACCTTCAACGGTGTGCTGTTCCCGCAGGGTGCGATCTCCTTCGCAGACGCGGTTGTGGAATACCTTCCCGACGCCGGTGGCGTACCACCTCAGACTGCATTCCAAGTTGCGGACAATGCACTAGGTGCGCCTGACGGTGATGGCATTGGTGCGGAGCCAGTTCTTGGTGACACCACTGTGTCGCTCGGATTTGGTGGTTCGATCACGCTTCAGTTCACAGACAATCTGCTCACCGGAAGCGGAGATTCGCGACCCGACCTGATTGTCTTCGAAACTGGAGAAGTCGAGTCTGTCCGCGTTGAGATTAGCCGTGACGGTGTCAGCTTCCAGGATGTCGGAATTGTCGGCGGGTTATCGAATTCGCTCGATATCGACGCCGCTGGATTCGGCCTTCAAGACCGTTTCGCATTCGTGCGACTTACTGACTTGCGTCAGGGCGATCCGAACAGCACGACAGCGGGTGCCGACATTGATTCGGTCGGTGCTTTGAGCTCCGTGCCGGTTGAGACCTACGCACCCGGCGGAATCGGAATCGAGTTGACTGGTAACGCGGCACCTGTGCTGTTGAACAACATTATTTCGAATGCCGAGACCGGGATCGAAATCGATCCGACCTATAGCCTGCCGTTGTTGGGTGGTAACTCTTACTATCGCAACACGTTGAACGTGACCGATGGAGCGAGCGTTGGACAGTTCCCTCAGGAGTTGTCGGATGCGGAAGTCATCTTTGTTGGTGCCTCGGAGTTGGTCTTCGCACCCGCTGCAAGTGCGTCGATCATTGACGCTTCGATCGACTCCCTGGAAGATCGCGCAAGCATCACGTCTGTCAAGAATCCTCTCGGCCTTCCGCCGTCACCGATTCTTGCTCCTGATTTTGATGTCAATGGACAGCTGCGAGTTGATGATCCAAACGTCGAGACTCCGAACGGACTTGGCGAGCGAGTCTTTAAAGACCGTGGTGCCTTCGACCGCGGTGACCTAGTCGGCCCACGCGTTGTGTTGCTTTCACCCAAAGCTCCAAATCTCGGACTCGATTCCGGCATGGTGACGGTGCTGGGGCAACCGCCACAGTTCTTCGAAGTTCAGCTGATCGATGGAATCGCTCCGGCAGATGTCGTCCCCGGGACGGGCATCGACGACTCGAGCATTTCCAGTCAGTCAGTCCTGTTGTTGAAAGACAACGTGGCTTTGATTGAGGGTGTTGATTATCGCTTCAGTTATCACCCAAGTACGAACGTCATTCGCTTGACTCCGATCGCGGGTGTTTGGGAGACGAATTCGACTTACGTGATTCGAATGATCGACTCCAGCGATGCGATCGTTCAGGCTACCGATGGAGCAAGCTATGTTGACGGTGGCGTCCTGAACGTCATCGACGGTGAGGGCGAGACGACATCCTTCGAATACGAGACTGGCATCACCGTTTCCATCAGCGATCTGCTGATCGAATTGGGGATTGCAGATGGCGTCACGCTAGAGATCTTCGACGGTTTCTCCACGGTGATCTTCGAACTCGATGATGACCAGTCGTTCGATCCATTGAACGTCCAAGTGCAGGTGCCCGCGACGCTCGACGAGTTGTCGATTGCCATCGCCGACGCAATCAATGCGTCTCAGTTGAATCTGAACGCTGATCCTGCTGGTGGATCGATCCAACTGTTGGGCAGCAACCCGCTTTCGACCATCACTTCCAGCAGCGGACTGGTGACGAGCCAAGGTGCGATCGGCACGGCAATCGGATTCGGTCTTCAAATTCCGAACGATGGTTCGGCTGTGTCGGATACTGTCGAGGATGGGCAAACCTTCATCGTCCGTCAGGGTTCGGCTAATTCGGCCACTTTCGAACTTGATACCAATGGCAGCGTGACCGCCGGCAATATTCCGGTCTCATTCGTTGCCGGATCGAGTTTGGATCAAATCGCGAATGCGATTGTTCGAGCAGTGGGTGGTGCTCCTCTGGGGTTGAGCCCGCAGAATGCTGGATTTGGTCGGGTCTCCTTTGGCGGTGACGCCAACTACTCGCTCGACGTCAGCGATTCAACGCTAACTCAACTCGGGTTCCCAGGCGACGCGCCAAACATCCCGATCGTGATCGATATCGACTTTACGGATGAAGAGTCGGCAGCGGCTATCTCAGCAGCCATCGACGCGGCGAACTTGCCGGGAACGTTGACGTCGATTGTTGACAGTCGCGTCTTCTTGGAAGGCACCGGCGGAGTCAGTGGCGTGGGTGCGGTCGACACGATCGCTGTCCGCGACGAAGTTGGCAACCTGCTGCAAAGCAACCAGTCCAACGGCCGAACTGAGCTTTCGATCTTCATCGGTGGTGGTTTCGACTACGGTGACGCACCGGGCCCATACCTCAGCACTGAGGCACAAGGTGGTCCACGGCACGCTGTCGATGAGACTTTCGCTCTCTCACCAGTCGCCAGCGATCGGCCGTTGACCGCTGACAACGACGCCAAGCTTGACGATGCCGATGATGACAACGGTGTGCGTCAGGTGGGAATCGTTCAGCCTGGATTCGCGGCAAACTTTGCCGTCGACATCAAGAACGATGATGGCCGCCAGTTCTTCTTCGATGCCTGGTTCGACTGGAATGGAAACGGTTCCTTCGAGGTCGATGAAGTGCGTCGATTCGGATCGGCGGGAACCGGGTTGCCGGTTCTGAGTGTCGGCGGAAACGTCTTCACCGTGAATGTTCCATCCAACGCGACAACGGGTGAGATCTACGCTCGCTTCCGACTAAGTGAACACCAGAACCTTGGGTCGACGGGTGAAGCCACCAGTGGTGAGGTGGAAGATCACGCCATCATCGTTGATAACAACCCGTTCCAGAATCCGATCAACCAGTACGACGTCAACGACAGTGGTACGGTGACACCTCTCGATGCCTTGCAGATCATCAACGTGATCGATCGCAACGGTGGCAGCATTTTCCTTGATGTGTTGCCACTGCCAACAGACCTGCCACCATTCCCGGACGTTTCCGGTGACAGCATTGTCAGTGCTCTGGATGCTCTGCGAGTGATCAATGAGTTGGGACGTGTTCAAGCCAACGGCGAGGGTGAAGCGACAAGCTACGTCCAGATGTCGGGCGGCGTACTTGCCTCGGGAGCCACCGCTTTGGGTGACGCTCTGATCGCAGAAGCTTCGGAGCGAGAAGGTCAGGAGCTGGAGACTGTGGCTTCGGTTGAGGCTCCTGCCGAGAAGACCAGCGTGTTCGATAATGCCGCAGTTGTCGAAATCGATTCGATTGTCGACTCGCTTGCGGAGGACACTGCCACTGCTCGTGAAGATTCAGAAACCGACGCCCTGGATCAACTGTTCGCCTCGCTGTAAGCCAGCGGGGGGCAACATTGCCGTGGCCGTTTCACCGGCATACGCTTCAAAACAGGCTTCCACGACGAACGACCACCTCTTTCATGGGGGTGGCCGTTTGTTCATGTTGGATTGGCGGGTTCAGACCGGTTTTTGGCAGCCTTGAAGATCGATTCCGGAAACTCACAGGATAGACCGTGACAAATCTTTTCTTTGGGAATCTAAGGTAGGTATCGGCCATTAAAGTCCGATGAAAGGTCAAGGTCTGGCCGAATTCTCTCGTTATCGAGTCCATGCGTCGAAGAATCTCTAAAC
>JBPCVD010000249.1:0-2924 GCA_051010815.1 Rubripirellula sp. | reverse complement strand
CGAACTCGCCTTGCGGTAGGGTCACGTCCAACACCGGGTGACGCCCGCCCTCAATCCGCAGGACCGATTCGTCGTTTAGGGTTGGGCGAGTCCAACCGCGTTGGCAAGCAATCTCGGCGAGTGCGGTCAACGAATCTAGTTCCGCAATTGCGTTCGCGACCTCCTGCAGCGTCGACAATTGCCGATGCGTTTCGATCCTCAGTTGCTGGAAGAGGTGTTGCTCGCGCGCTGACGCTTTGTCATCGGCCGCCAGCACTTTTTCCTCATATTCCTTCAGTTCTGGAGTGATGAAACGTTCGCAATTCTTCAACGTCTGTTTGCGGATATATCCGTCTGGGACTTTGTCGCGATGAGCATTGGTGACCTCCAAGAAGTACCCGAAGACCTTGTTGTAGCCGACTTTCAAATTTTGAATGTCAGTCTGGTCCATCTGCTCGCGTTGGTAGGCAGCGATCCACTCTTTGCCGCCCTTTGCGAGCTTACGCAAGGCATCGAGGTCCTCGTCAAAGCCTTCGCGAATGAAGTTGCCATCTGCCGCCGACAGCGGGCATTCGTCGGCTAATCCCCGCTCGAGTTGCGAGCGAAGCTCTGGGCAGAGGTGAAGATGGGCTTCAATGAAGGCCAGACGCTCCGGCTTTCGATCGCCGAGACTCGCTTTGATGTTTGGTAGACCCGCAAGCGTTTTCGCCACCTGCTGCAAATCACGTGGGCCAGTCCGGCCCGTCGCGATCCGTCCCAGTAGTCGCGTCAGGTCATAGATCTGGTTGAGCGTCTCGCGGGTGGTCGATCGGAATGCGGCATCGCCAACCAGATCTTCGACGGAATCAAGTCGATCGTTGATTCCTTGGCGATCGATCAATGGTGCGGATACCCAATCAGCCAACAGACGCGAGCCCATGGGCGTGCAGGCCAAGTTCAGCACGTCGAGTAGCGATCCCTCGCGTGACCCGCTGCGTAGCGTCCGCGTGATCTCGAGACTTCGGCGGGTCGCGGCATCGATTTGAAGGAAACCGCTGCGGTGGTGTGCCGCTATCGAACGGAAGTGATCCAAGTCACCCCGTTGTGTCTCCTGAAGATACGTCAACACAGCACCAGCGGCTCGGATTGCCGGTACATCAGCCGCCTCGAATCCGAATCCTTCCAAGTTGTGGACGGAAAGTTGTTTGCAAAGTGCGTCGTTCGCGGCATCCTCCGCGAAGGTCCAGGCCGGACGTGGAGTCCAAGCCCAGGGTGCCGTCGTGTCGGGGCTGAAATGGACGTCGTCCTCGCGGTAGATCACCTCCGCAGGACCGATACGCGCCAATTCATCTTCAAGGCGAGACAGGTCAAACGTACCGGCTTCGAATCGACCGCTGGAAAGCTCGGCCCAGGCGATTCCGACACGAGGTTGGTCAGCCTCTTTTCCCTTTCGCTTGTCGTGTTGAACGCAAACGGCCGCTAGATAGTTGGCCTCGTGCGGATCAAGAAGACCATCGTCGGTTAGCGTGCCGGCACTGACGACACGGGTGATTTCACGTTTGACGAGCCCCTTGGCGGTCTTAGGATCCTCCACCTGCTCGCAGACAGCTGCTCGAAAGCCGGCTTTGATCAGCTTCTGCAGATACGAATCGAGCTGATGATGAGGGAACCCAGCCATGGCAGTCGGGTTATCGCTGTCTTTGTCCCGACTGGTCAAATTCAGGCCCAGAATCTTGGCCGCGACTTTTGCATCGTCCAAAAAGAGTTCGTAGAAGTCGCCCATGCGAAAAAACAGCAATGCGTCGCCGCATGCTGCCTTCGCTTCGTGGTACTGCCGCATCATTGGTGTCATGGGCCAAATCGTACCGACATGAGGCTTGGTTTCCCAGCGGCGAATCGTTCGGAATCATGACGTCCCGGGCCCCAAAATCTGGGGCTTTGACGACTGGGCAAGGCGTAGCACTCAAACAGCGTCACACGGCCAGCACTTTGCACCCAGGTTCCGCCCTCTTTCCGACGTCATTGCCAGGGATTTCCAGCGTCTGCCGTGGGCAATTGCTGGGCCGAGAATCCGCCCCAGCGTCGCACCATCTTCAGTCGGGCTCGAAGCCGACTCGGGCGGGATTCAGAGCGTGAGGCGACACCGGAACGCAAGAGGCCACCAATCTGCGGAGCTTAGATCTGCGAATAGTCCGTTGGAACCAACACGTACTTGTGAATCTTGCTGACGGTGCCCTGGTATTTTGCGACTTCCTTCAATACCAGCCAATCTGGGTGAGATCGGAACGCGACCCAAGCATCGTTGCGAGCGGATTCGCTCGGATAGACCGTGAGATAGCTCAGATTGGGCGTGACGGGTCCGATCAATGCTTGCCCGATGAAAATCGGCTGGATTCCGCAGTCCAGGAAAATAGGGACCTCGCCATTGTTGAACATGTCGACCTTGAGATTTCCGAGCCGTTCGTTCCCACTTTCATAGACGCGTAGCTCGAACACTCGGTCGTCATTTTCGACGGCGCCCTCGGGGACCTTGAGGGCAGGCATGCAGTCCATGGCGACCAGCAACTCGCTCTCGATACGCCCGTAAGGTGCGTTTTTGGGTCCACGGTCGAGATAGGTCTTGGCCGCCTCTCGATATTGAGGGTCAGCGTCGAGCTTCGATTTGATCTCGACCATCGCATCGGCACTGTCGTAGGGAATGACGGCGATAATTCGTTTGCTGTCCGACTTGTCGCTCTCCGCGTTGGTAAACACACCCACAGGTCCGACGTTCTGGCGCTGCAGGGCTGGCAACAAAGCTTGACTTAGATAGCCGTTTATCGCTGCATGATCGCCATCCTCCCCCAGCACGTAGCTGCGGATTTCGTAGTACTGGTGCGATTGTTCGGCAATGGCGACGGTGGCGGGCAACAGGGAACAGCTCAGCAAACACAAGGTGAAAATCGGTTTCATTTCGCTTCCAGACA
>JBPCVD010000248.1:0-4735 GCA_051010815.1 Rubripirellula sp. | reverse complement strand
CTTCTACCTTGAGAAGTTGCCGCTGGCCGCGGAACTCGGGGACATGGAGTCCTATGAGGTCCTGTATGGCCAGGTCGTACCCGGAGACGCCCCGAATTACCCACGCGTTTTGTTCACGACGACCGGTGGGGTCAACCTGATTCCGGATGATGTCCCTGGTCCGGAGTTTGCCGCTGCCGTTCGGACGAACTCACTGGAAATAGTTCCAGTCACGTTTGAGCGCGACCGTTTGACTTCTCATCTGCGTGAACGCCATTTCGCCTACCTGTGCGTTTATGACGAGGAGCAGGATGCGCTGCGGATCCATGACTTGGCCGATTACTGGGAAGTGTTGGTCAAGAAGGACGAAAAGGAAGTTCTGTTAAGCAGCGCCGATCATATCGTTGATGGGAACGCGAATTGGGTCTGGCCCTTCTATCTGCGTTACATCATCAAAAGCGCCGACGAAGAAGGTGACGCCGAGACGCAGGGTCGCTAACGCGAACCGCGACTTTGCAGATCAGGCGACGGTTGTTTTACGGCAGTCGGATGAGTCGTGACCGCCAACCGATATGGTCTTTCGCGTTGAGATAGAAACGACTGGCAAAGTGCAGGCTTGAAGTCGCCTGCCTTCAGGTCAGCAGTCCGACGTGCTATCGCTCGGACAAATTCCAAGTGCACTCGTAAGTATGGTTGTCGCGCGGGGCCACGACCATCCATCCGAACAGCGATCCGTCGTCCATATCGAAGCGATAGGTCGGTTCGACCGATTCGACGAGGTTTGGTTTTGATTTGTCGAACATCACGAGTTGGAGATTTGAGTACGATGCTCCCTGTGGTAACAGCACCCACATTGTTGCGACATCCGTGGGTGCGATGATTGGGAAAGAAAGTCGTCGGTTGCTGTCTTCGCGTCCTTGAATTCCGGTCGAGCTGACTTCGAATCCGACGTCAAAGTCTTCGCCCGTGGGAACGGATGAGAGGTCGAAGCCCGCCTCAAACATAAAGCCCTCTTTACCCGCAGGTGACGTCGCAGGGGCCACTCTCAGGATCGGATTGAGTTCGGACGAGGAGCTGCGAATCGTAACATCGGGAACGACGCTGAACTGTTGGATGCGAAAGTATCCCTGGTTGTCGCTAACGGCCCCATCCGCAGTTGTTGCTTCAGATTCCCGACGGACCAGCATGCGACGATAACCGACCATCTGATGCTCGATGGAGGTGGCATCGGGTTGCCATGCACGAAAATCAAGGATTCTCGTGTCGGTAACCAGCCGAAATCCAGTCATGTCGACTGGCTTCAGCTCTGGCACTTCCTCGGCGGCAAGCGGTTTCCATACGCCTGGGATCGGATTCTGACGTGCCAGCTGCAGCACAAGTTGAAAATCGGGATTACTAAATGTGATCGCATCGACGATCATCTCAGACTGATGAACGACTTTGTATCGCTGATAAGCGGTGTAGGGAACGCCGACGAACAGCAGCAGCAGCAATGGAACGAATAGGTAGGATGGCCAGTCGCGCCAGCTCAGGAGTCGCCCCAGAATCTTTCGTTGCGAGGACTCCTGCAATTCACGCGTCTGGGCGGTGATCAGATTGGCTTCCTTCGGTCCGACTTGGCTTTTGGTTCCAGCAATGGCGGTCGGGTCCCACGGCGCTTGGGTGGGGAGATCATCACCAAACAAATCGGGACGAGAGCGGCAGACTTTACGCATGACACAATAGCCGTGTCGAACTAACCCACTGATCTCAAGTTCGCTGAACTGATCAAGGTCCGTACGAGTCCCAGTGACCTGATGCTGAATTTCCGGATGCAATGCCGTCGGATCTTCCGCAGGCTGGACGGTGAGCGACATTGGTGCGAAGACAAAATCTGACTCGCTTTGGAAGTGATCGTTCTCAAGCTCCCAGACTCGATTCATCAGGATGTCCGAGGCGCGTATCGCGGTTCCCATCAAACCGCCCCCCTTGGTCCGTCGAGACACGGTGAATTGTTTGCCTGCATCGCTCACGATGACGGCATCGAATTGCAGTTGGACGGATTTCAGCATATCCATCCCAGTCGCTTGTCGGTAACACGCGTTCACAAGAAAGCGATTGAGCCACAAGTGATCACCTTGTTCGAGTTTCCGACCGCGACTGGCAATGTGAAAGAGATCAGCAGCCTTCTCTTCATTCGCCAGTTCGGCGAACGCCGGTTCGAGATATAGGTCTTCGTGAACGATGATGCTCCAGACACTTTCGGGTAGTGACTCTGTCGTGAGCGAATGATCGGCATCGCCAGCGTTTTTATGTAACAGTTCCGCGAGTTTCGACAACGCTTCATTTTCGATTTTCGTCGGCGCCGTTTGAAACGTTGCCTTTGCATTGTGAATGTCGACAAAGTCTGCGGCTCGAATCGGCGTGTCATGACTGATCCAAGAATCCTCGATATTGCGGAACATCCGTACGCCCAGGTTGTCGTAGACGCCACCATCAGTAAATAAATGAGGTGGGAACCTACTCTCGCCAACGCCAACATCTTTCGCGGTTAGTTGAAGGGGTGGGAAGAAGCCTGGAAAGGCAGAGGATGCCGTCACCGCCATGGGGACTGTCGCGATTCCACTCGGGACAAGCTCGAACAGTTGCTCGCCGCCGGCCATGCGACGCTGGAGTATCAGCCCGTTTCGGGTGAAGGAACAGAGGCAGCCCTCGTTCACGTTGGTCGCAAGAATGTGCAGTTGCGGGACTGCAGGCATTTCGTAAAGGCACTTGTCTCCAAATAAGAACTTTTCGTAGTGCGCTTCCAGTAGCCCAGGTCGGGTCAGCTTGCGTGACCATCCTCGACCGAAAAGACGTCCTGTGCAGTTGCCGAGAAAGGCCAGGGGAAAGCGACGCACGACGCGATTGCGAACGTCCATTCGAACAAACGTGAGCAACTCTTCGGCGGCCTGCTCAAATTCTTCGTCCGTCCCGTTGTAGCGATCCCAATTCAGCAACAGGTGCGCGGCCATGATGCTGCCACCGGAGACAGATGTCATGTGGCTGACATCCTGCAGACGGTTCGCGTCTCGCAAGAAGCGAAGCACCCCGAGGTGATACAGGGTCGCTCGAAAGCCGCCACCCGATAGTGCCAAACCAATTCGACTCATTTCGTTCAAACTCTAAGAGCGGTAATCAAGCCGTCGCCATGGAATCAAAACCCGCAGTATAGTTGCAGCCGTTCAAAGTTGGCGCGGAGCAGCACGCGTCCTGTCTGCTTCCCGGGATTCGGCCCCGATGGGCGGGACGATGCGGATTTTCGACGGAGTCGATTCAATCGGACGTGGCAAATTGTGGGACATCTGATCCGGCACATCTGATCCGGCACTGGTCTGCACGGCCGAGGTCGCGTAAGCGGCTATCAAACACCGGTTCGGTTGTGTCCGCAACGCCGCGATTAGTTTGGCTTGATTCTCGGCAACCGAGGGGGCGTCTTGGAAAGGGTTGCCGGAGACCTACAAAAAGATGGTTAAGAATTCACGGTTCCAGTCGCTCATTTGCCCTGGAATTCTTTCCATCCCTGGGGGAAGACGGCATGAAATTGCAAATCCTATTTCGGAAGTTCGGGACTCAACTTGTCGCCCTCTCGCTCCTGACGGTTGGTGCTGCTTCGGCGTACGGTGAGGACCCTGGGAATTGGAGTCAGTTCCGAGGTCCGATGGGCAACGGCGTTTCGATGCAAGCCCACCCTGAGAGTTGGGGTGAAGACAGCAATGTTGCGTGGAGTACAGAGATTGACGGTGGTGGATGGTCGTCTCCCATCGTTTGCGGCGACCAAATTTTCGTCACCACTGCGATCTCTTCGGATGGGGACCGACCCAAGGGGTTCGGTGAAGGTGTCTCTTCGATGCGAACCTTCTTCCAATCCAAGGCTCCCGATCAACCGTACAGCTTCGAAGTTCACTGCATCGATCTGAGTACAGGTGATCTGAGGTGGAAGCAGCAAGTTGCCTCAGAGACTCCGCCGCACAAGATTCACCCCTCCAATTCCTACGCGACCGAATCGCCAGCAACGGACGGAGAACGCGTTTACACCTACTTTGCATCGATTGGTAAGCTCGCGTGTTTCGACCTCGAGGGCGAACAACTTTGGAGCAAGGATGTCGGAGCGTTTCGAACATCAAGCGACTTCGGAACTGGAAGTTCGCTCGCGCTTCATGACGGAAATGTGTTTGTTCAATGCGACAATGAGGAAGCTTCATTCGTGAGTGCGTTCGACGGACGAACTGGGGAAGAGGTTTGGCGAGTCGATCGCGATGTCCGAACAAGTTGGAGTTCGCCGCTGGTTTGGAAGAATCGAGATCGCGTCGAGCTTGTGGTCTGCGGTGCTGGCAACGTGACGTCCTACGATCCGGCAAGCGGGAAAGTCCTCTGGTTGCTCACCGGAACGGGCAGTTCTTTCAGTGCGTCACCGACCGCTGACGAAGGTCGACTTTACCTTGGCAACAGCAGTCGTAACAGTCGCGGACCGCTTGTCGCCGTCAACGCTGGGGCTTCAGGCGAAATGTCTCTCGACTCGATCGGAGACAACCAGGTCGCATGGGTAGAAGATGCATCGGGCCCTGGAATGTGTTCGCCAGTCGTTGTCGATGGCCGTGTGTTCGTGCTGAGCCGTGGGATCCTGAGTTGCCACAACGCGGAAACGGGGGAGCGGATCTATCGTGAACGATTGCAAAATGCATCAAGTGTGACATCGTCCCTGTGGGCGTCCGATGGAAAAGTATTCGCGATCAAC
>JBPCVD010000247.1:0-6527 GCA_051010815.1 Rubripirellula sp. | reverse complement strand
GTCCGTTGCCGGAATGCCAGCCACCGCCGTGGAACCTACTGCGGAACAGATCGAATTCTTCGAAGCCAGAGTCCGACCGATCTTCGTTGAGCATTGTTATGAATGTCATTCGACCACGGCCGATGATGTCGAAGCAAACTTGTTGCTTGATTCACGTTGGGGATGGGAAACGGGCGGTGATTCGGGACCTGCAATCGTGCCTGGAAAACTCGACGAAAGCTTGATCATTGAAGCAGTGCGGTACGAGGACGATATCGTCAGCGCGATGCCTCCGCGTTCCAAACTTGCGGCGAAGGATATCCGGACTCTTGAAAAATGGGTCGGAATGGGAGCGCCCGATCCGCGAGAAATGCCGACTGAAACTGGCAAGATCGAGAAATTTGATCTGAACAAGCGGAGGCTCGAACACTGGAGCTGGCGTCCCATTTCAAATCCCAGGCCGCCACAGGTCAGCGACGAGACTTGGCCAAACAATGACATTGATCGCTTCGTGCTTTCGAAAATCGAATCTGCCGGTTTGACGCCTGCTTCCGATGCCGACAAACGTACTTGGCTGCGCCGCGTCCATTTTGACCTCATTGGATTGCCGCCCAGCCCATCTGAGATCGCAACCTTTCTCGCTGACGAGCAGGACAACGCTCAAGAACATGTTGTCGACGCATTGTTGCGATCACCGCACTTCGGCGAAAAATGGGCGCGGCACTGGATGGACTTGGTTCGCTATGCAGAAACCTACGGTCACGAATTTGATTACCCCATCCGCGGAGCGTCTCAATACCGCGACTATTTGATCCGAGCGTTCAACGCGGACGTCCCGTTCGACGAATTCACGCGTGAACATATCGCAGGCGACCTGATCCCCGATCCTCGCCGACACCCCGACCAAGGCTGGAACGAGTCCGTCATTGGAACAGGCTTTTGGTATTTTCACGAAGCGACTCACGCTCCGACCGATGTGCTCGGTAACGAAGCTGACATCGTCGACAATCAAATTGACGTCTTCGGCAAGGCATTCCTTGGATTAACCGTGGCGTGCGCACGCTGTCACGATCATAAGTTCGATGCGATTTCGACTGCTGACTACTACGCGTTGAGCGCCTATCTACAAAGCAGTTGCCGACAAGAGTATCCGCTTGACACTGGAATGCGTCGCGAAACAGCGACAAAACAGATTGATGCTTTGCGTCTCAGCGGAAAGAAACTACTGCAATCCACCGACTTGGCAGTTGCACCGCCGGCAGACTACTACCGCGTCGCTTCGGAGGTAATCGCACTGGCAAGGCCGGCGAATGCAAACCCGAGCTTTGTGCACGAGATCGCAAGCACTGAAGGGCTCGACGGCGAACGTCTTCAAAAGTGGGTTGAATCGCATGACAAGTTAAAGTGGCATCGCTCTGCATCCAATGAGATCCCGAACGATCAAGTCGCCTGGGATTTCAACGGCGATCGGCTTCCAACAGGCTGGTCGACTTCTGGAACTGCTTTTCATGCGATTGGCGACGAGCTTTCGCTGACGGTTGACGGCGACATCGCAAGCCCCAACACGATCGACAGCAGTGTGGCCGGGGTCCAACAGGTTGGAATTCTTCGATCTCCCACATTTGAGATCTCGACCGATCACATCCATATTCGCATGAGAGCGTCGGCGGACGTGATGGTCCGACTGATCATCGACAATTATCAGATGGCGGAATTCAATGCGTTGTTATTCAACGGCACCTTTCTGAACAAGCAAGCAACCGATACCAACGGCCAATGGGCGTGGAAGACGCTTGCCCGTGACTTAAGAAAGTACGTTGGACACCGGGCCTACCTGGAGTTCGTCGATCCGGGAAACGGGACGATTGCGATCGATAGAATCGTCCTCTCCAATGAAGCAGCTCCCCGATCACAAGCTCCCAAACGCAAGTTCACTCCGACGGAATTTCGAGAGTTTTGGGACGCAAGCGTCAGTGACCTCCATACAGGACGCCACCCTCCATTCTTCTCCCCATTGATTCAAGCGGGCCTGCTTTCAATCGAAGATCTCAATGCAGAAGCATCTGCTTGCCTTCTCAAGGCACAAAAACTCGCCGAAGGCCTTCCGCCACCACGGACCGTCGTGGCGATGGCTCAGGGCACACCCGAAGACGCGCACGTTTACATCCGCGGAAGTCACTCGAATCAGGGAGAATCCGTTCCGGCCCGATTCCTTGAAGCTCTTGGGGGTGAGCCCTCATCTCGACTCGAATTGGCACATCGGGTTGCAAGTCCCGACAATCCACTCACTTCCCGCGTGATCGTCAATCGTGTTTGGCATCATCTGTTCGGTCGAGGAATCGTGCCGACGGTAGATGATTTCGGTCCTCAAGGCAGGCCACCGAGCCACCCGAATCTCCTCGACTGGCTTGCCCAAGACTTCATCTCCCATGGCTGGTCTCTCAAGCATCTCATCAAGGAGATTGTGCTTTCGCGCAGCTATCGTCAATCAAGCATCGCGAATGAAAGCCTGAGTCGAGAGTTGATCGAGTCTGCCGATCCAACGAACAAGCTTCTGCATCGAATGCCCGTTCGGCGTTTGCAGTCGGAAGCAATCCGCGATGCGATTCTGTCGGCTTCCGGTCGGCTGGACCCAAAACTTTTTGGAACGAGTGTGGCGACTCACCGAACTCCCTACATGTCTGGTCGCGGTGCTCGCGCCAGTGGACCGCTCGACGGCGACGGACGCCGGAGCATTTATCTGTCGATCTATCGCAACTTTCTGAACCCGTTCATGCTGACGTTCGACATGCCGAGCCCGTTTGGGCCACAAGGGCGAAGAAGCCAATCTAATGTCCCAGCGCAAGCCCTCACACTCATGAACGATCCCTTCGTCATTGAGCAGTCAAAGGTAATGGCGAAGGAAATCCTGCAAGATTCGGGAACGACAACCGACCGAATCGCGACACTCGTTGAACGAACGCACGGGCAAGAACCGAATGCCGAACAAGTTCGCCAATTGAATACGTTTCTAGATCGGCAGGCTGATCTCTACGGTTCACTGGACGAACGCGCCTGGGCCGATCTGGGACATGCATTGTTCAACATGAAAGCGTTTTACTTTCTTCGATAATTTCCGAACATGAAGAGCAGGCTGCTTGATGAGGCACACCTTTCGTCTTTTTTGCTTGGCCGCAATCTTGTTGCATCACCTCATGGTGAACTTGGCAACACTGCGTGCCAGCGAAGACGAGTCGGCAGAACTGTTCGAGAAAAAGATAAGGCCCGCTCTCGTTGAACACTGTGTCCGCTGTCACGGCCCCAAAAAGCAACAAGGGGGATTGAGGCTCGACACTCGAGACGGTTGGTCAAAGGGAGGCGATTCTGGCCCTGCAATCTCAGTGGGTGAAGGCAACAGTCTGTTACTGGATGCAATTCATTACGAGAGCGGTGGCCTCGAGATGCCTCCCAAGGGAAAGCTTCCCGACTCGACCATCCGCGCTTTCGAACAATGGATCCAGCTAGGCGCCGTGGACCCAAGAACGGGTCACGCTGCCGAAGAGCCGTCAAGCGATGCCCCAACCGTCGAAGAAGGTCGGGCGTTCTGGTCCTTTCAAGCGTGCAACTTACCACCGATTCCCCGTGTCGATGATGATCGTTGGGCAAGGACGGCGATCGACCGTTTCATCCTGTCCCGCTTGGAATCGGAGGGACTTCGGCCAACGTCGAATGCATCGAAACACGCCCTCCTACGCCGACTCTCGTTTGACCTGACTGGCCTTCCCCCCACAGCAGATCAAATCAAACGCTACCTCTCCGATCAGTCTCCGAAAGCATACGAAAAACTTGTGGACAGACTCCTTGAGTCGCAGCATTTCGGCGAACGTTGGGGACGCCACTGGCTTGACGTGGTTCGCTTTGCTGAATCGAGTGGTGGAGGTAGAACGCTGCTCTTCCCGGACGCTTGGCGGTATCGCGATTACGTGATCGAATCGCTCAATCAGGACCTTCCGTATGATGAGTTCATACGACAGCAGATCGCGGGCGACTTGCTCGAATCCGCAGATTGGCACCAGCGGCAACGCAGCCTGATCGCGACTGCTTTTCTTCTACTGGGGCCCACCAACTACGAGATGCAAGACAAGGACATCCTGGAGATGGATGTCGTCGATGAGCAACTTGATACGCTCGGCAAAGCGTTGATGGGAATGACGATCGGGTGCGCTCGTTGCCACGACCACAAATTCGATCCGATTCCCACCCACGACTATTACGCGTTGGCTGGAATTCTGAAAAGCACGCGCTCACTCGTTCATTCCAACGTTTCGCAATGGAACACCGTCGGATTGCCGCTCTCGCCTGACGGGGAACGCAAGATTGCCTCCCAGCAACAACGTCTCGACGACCTCAAGGACTCGCACAAGGCGGCACTCACTACTCTTCAGAATTTAGGCGGAGCATCGGGTTCTGCGGCCTCTGTCTCCGCGGATCTGCTTGATGGATTGGTCATTGATGACGTCGACGCGGAACGAGAAGGCACATGGACTGAATCGACATCGATCGCAAAGTACGTCGGCGAGCAATACATCCATGACGGTACGGAGGGAAAGGGCGACAAACGTATGATCTACCGTCCCAAACTGGCGGTCTCCGGTCGTTACGAAGTATTGATCAGTTACTCGGCCGCGAACAATCGATCCACGCGAGTCCCGGTGCGCGTCCAACACAGCGAAGGCACGTCGACGCAAACGGTCAATCAGCGACGGAAGCCCGACGTGGGAGGATTGCTCACTTCCATCGGTTCCTTCCAATTCGACGTCGACGGCGACTGTTTTGTTTCAATCTCGACGGAGGGAACCGATGACGGCGTCGTGATCGCAGACGCAGTCGTTTTCTCGCGAACCAGCAGCGAGCCTTCCAACGAGCTGAAGCTCAAGAAACGCCCTGCAGAGGGCATCGCACGATTGAAGTCCGAAGTGGATCGACTGGAGACCGAAATCAAAGCGTTCGAACGTAAAATGCTCAAACGCCCCGTCGCGATGGCCACTCAAGACACGCAAACGCCTGATGACATTCATCTCGCGATTCGTGGCGTCATCACTCAAAAAGGGGCTCGTATTCCGCGTGGAGTTCTGCAGGTTGCGCAGTGGGATCCGAGTTCGCCCAACGTCACCGCAAATCAGAGCGGACGACTGGAACTCGCAAATTGGATCGCCGACAAGCGGCATCCGCTGACCGCGAGAGTGATGGCGAATCGCGTTTGGTGCTGGATGATGGGCCGAGGAATCGTTGCATCGGTCGACAACTTCGGCAGCATGGGTGACAAGCCAACGCACCCAGAATTACTCGATTACCTCGCAAGTTCGTTCGCACAGAATGGCTGGTCCATCAAGGGGCTGATTAGGGAGATCGCGCTATCAAGAACTTATCGAATGGGAACGAGCGGTAATCCCGATGCATTGCGACTGGATCCGGCGAACCGCCTCTATTGGCGCCGAGATCGCAAACGATTGCATGCCGAGGACATACGCGATGCAATGCTGATCGTATCGGGAGAAGCCGATCTGAGGTTGGGTGGCCCCGGCATCAAAGATGGGACCAAAATCGAGTATGGGTATTCCTTCAAGAGCAAACGGAGGAGTGTCTATGTTCCGGTGTTTCGCAATACACTGCCGGAGGTATTTGAGGTGTTCGATTTTGCTGACCCGAACATTCAGCGTGGGCAACGAATCTCCAGCACCGTCGCCTCCCAAGCCTTGTGGATGATGAATCATCCCTTTGTGATCGAGCAATCGCGTCAAGCGGCAAATCAACTTGAGAACGAAGCACTCGCTTCAACGGAGCAGAAGATCCGCGCAGCCTACTTAGAAGTCTTGGGTCGACCGCCGATGGCAGATGAGTTCGCAGTTGCAATGAACTTCTTATCAAGTGAAATGCAGGACAACGCCAACACCCAAACCGAGCGTCTGGCGTTGTTTTACCAAGCTCTCTTCCAATGCATCGACTTTCGCTACCTGGACTGAACGTATGCCTCTGCCAATTCCACCAACACGTCGTCAAATGCTTCGATCGACGGCATGCGGCTTCGGTTATCTTGCGGCCGCGTCACTTGCGCGTCGGCAAGTGAACGCGGAATCCAGGAACCCACTCGCGGATAAGGCAGTGCATTTTCCGGCTCGCGCGAAGCGTGTAATCTTCGTGTTCATGCAGGGTGGGCCGAGTCACGTCGATACCTTTGACTACAAACCAGCACTCGCTAGGCACGACGGCGAATTGCGCACCTTCGATGATGCGCGAGTGCTGGCGAAAACGAAGGAAATCTCTGAACATCGTGTCTTCCAATCTCCCTGGAAATTTCAACGTCATGGCGAGTGTGGTCAGTCCGTTTCGGAACTGTTCCCCCACATTGCGTCGCATGTGGATGATCTATGCTTTTTGAAGGGCATGCATACTGACGGAGTCGCGCACGGCCCCGCAACGCTGTTTCTTCACACCGGATCGATCAACTTGGTGCGACCGTCAATTGGATCATGGGTGCTCTACGGCCTGGGAAGTGAGAACGAAAACCT
>JBPCVD010000246.1:0-8973 GCA_051010815.1 Rubripirellula sp. | reverse complement strand
TCACGAACAATCACGTCATCGCTGGCGCAAAACGCGTGATGGTCCAAATGCCGGACGAAACGGAGGTCGAGGCGACTGCAGTACGAGGTGATCCTGACAGCGATGTGGCGACGCTTCGCATCAGCCGTGAGGGTGGATTTGAATTTGGCGAACTGGGGGATTCGGATATTCTCGAGATCGGCGACTGGGTGTTGGCGATCGGTAGCCCATTCCGGCTCGAAGCAACCGTCAGCGCCGGAATCATCAGCGCCAAGGATCGCGCGTTACGGCGAATCAATCGTGGTCGGCTGATCCAAACCGATGCCGCCATCAATCCGGGGAACTCAGGTGGACCGTTGATTGACTTGGACGGTCGTGTGATTGCAATTAGCACGGCGATCGCGACCCGCAACGGCGGCTATCAGGGCGTCGGTTTTGCAATCCCGATCAATCAAGCGAAGTGGATTGCGGACGAGTTAGCCGAGCACGCAACGGTGCGTCGTGCAGCGATTGGCATTCGCATGGCGGAACTCAATCCAAAGATCGCCGGCAAGTTCGATCTGCCGGTCGGATTGGGAGTCCTCGCCTACCAAGTCATCGAGAACTCCGCCGCTCAGCGCGCCGGAATCAAACCACTCGATGTCATCATGGAGTTTGCAGGTGAGCGTGTACGCGACCCCGGCAGTTTTCAGGAGGCGGTCGAACGTAAGCCGGTCGGTTCCGTGCAAGACGTCAAGATTTATCGAGACGGCGAAGAGATGATGTTGGAGGTCGAGTTGGCGACCCTGGAGGACCCGACGCTTCAGCAGAGTGAAAGTGATGCGTCCGAAGAGGGCGAAAGCCAAGAGGAGTCGTCGGACTCGGATGCGGCGGAGGATGGCTCGTCGGACGAGCGATGAAGCAGCGATGAAACCGACGGCAGTGATGACGCCGAAGGGAAGTCAGGCGCCGAAGGGAAGTGAGATGCTGGGGACGCAATCGGTTCCGGCATCAGCCAGAACTAAGCCGCGATTTCCGCGTTCGCCTCTGGCTCTGGTTCGGGATTTTGTCTCGCGATCCCTACGACGAGCGTTCCCACCGATTCGCGGCCTTCGTTATGTCGGTTGAGCCAACGACTCAAACGTCGATGATCTCACGAACAAAACTCGGGCGAGGATTGCTCTTTCCCTTGCGGTCACACTTAAAGAACTCGCTGACGTAGCGAACGGGCGTCTTCTTTTCTGGAACCTTGAATCGGTCCCCTTTTTGAAGCACAGGGCGATACTCGTCCATCCGACCGAACTGTCGTGTGCCTGCGGCCTGGCATGGGAACCAGTGTCCCTGCCCGTCGGCGTCTTCCAAGTAGAACTCGGGGTAACAGTGGTCAGGGATCCACACCATGCGCGCGGGAACTCGAGCGTTTCGGCATAGGGCTACGAAGAGGCTTGTCATTTCTTCGCAATCACCTTCGCCATCCTTCAACGCCTGCGACGCGTTCTTGATCGAACCCTCGACGTAGTTCACTTTGTCGCGAACGAAATCGTAGATTTGCTCGACGCGTTCCCAATCGGTGGCGGCATCCTCTGCGGCGATTTCTCGCCACGCTCTCTTGATGATTGCGTTGGTGCTGTCGATGTACGGGCTGTTGGAAAGGTACATTCGCAATTCGCGGCTCGGGCGTTTTGGAATGCCCAGATCGTCTGTCACGCTGGGACCTAGGATCCGTGAACGCTCAATGGAAAAGGTGAATGTCATTTCGACCGTCGATCCTGCATTCACGCGAGGCATTTGCAGAACGACCTGTTTGGCGCCACCCGCAAGTTCTCGCGTGTCCCATGCCGTGACCTGAGGGTCGATCGTTTGGCCCGTCACGGTGACAACCTGCTCGGGCCAACTACGCGGCACCGGGAATGAAGCCAGAACATTGGTGCAGGTGACCGGTGTTTCCAGGACGAGACCGATTCTCCAGTTCTGAACCTGCGGTGCTTCATACTGGAGTCGTGTTTCAGCGGTCTCGGCGTCTTCCTGCCGTGTCGAGTCATCCGCAAAGAGACGTGCTGAAGCGATACTTCCCATCACAGAAGCACCCAGTGCCAGGGCTTGTCGACGGTTTGGAGAGGACTTGGGATACAGCATGCTGATTCGTTCGTTGGAAAGAAGCGATGAGAGAAAACCGAAACGGCCGGGGCAAAGTCATTGCAGTTCGCAATTCTTTGCCCCGACCGTCGCTCGCTACCAATAGGTCCAGTCTAGTTACCCGTGCAAGGGACTGATCAAGGAAAGCGGAAGGTCGTTTACAGGGAGTTCGTTCCGACCGGTTCCTCCCAGAGGATGCGGCTCCCGTCGTTGTCGAACTTGCGAGCGCTGAATCCATCAGACTGAATCATTGTTCCGGGTGGCGCGATTACCGTGCCATTTTGCGGAATGGCGCTGGGGACGGCGCCCCCCGACATGTAGGGATCGACGGTCCCATAGTTGCCGGACCCGTAGGTGCCGGTCATCCCGCCGCATCCGCAATCGCCTGCAGCGGTGGAGCCACATGTTCCGCAAGGCTGTGCTGAGTAGGCCTGGCCGTTACAACCGCAACCGCCTTGAGGAGCACCCTGACATCTCGGCGCGCCGCAGGGCGCCTGCATCGTGTTGCCGAATTGCGGTTCGGGTGCATTTCGATTGCAGAGTCCGCAGCGAGCACCGCGTCCGAACAAAAAGTTTCTCATGCCACCGCAGCCGACGCTGAAGCTCATTAGCGACATAACCGCAATGACCGAGCAAATGCGAGTGTTCATCTTATTTTCCTTCATATGCATAGCGAGCGTATTCGGTAATCTCTTTGATGAGACCGCACAAAAGTAGGTCGCTACGAATGATGTGCAAACGCAACGTTGTCTTTTTTCAGCAACAATGTGGTGACAAAAGAGCACATCACCCTGCTGCACCCGTGTCGAATGCCCCATGATGATCAGCCTGATAAGAAACCGACGCTATGCTGCGACTGCGATTGCCGTTGTCGTGGTATCGCTCGTCGTACCCAGGCAACCTCGTGCAGAAGAGGTTGCAAGTCGAGAACAGACGGCAACGCTTCCATTGAAGCTTGCTGATTCGACGTCGATTGAGCAAAACGAGATTGTTTCGCTCGTACCTACCTCCGCAAGCACGATTCCAGATGGCGTTTGCCGCCTCAGTGAGGATCGTGTCGATTTTGCGGAAGATCGTTTTTGGCTGATCAATACAAGGTCGATGTCAAGCTCCGCTTGTCGAATCGATCTCGAGTCACCTGGCTACAGCGTCTTTCAATTGGAGTGCAACGGCCGTTGTGCTCGAACCACATTGGATCAGTACCTTGCCTCGCTCGGCCCCGAACGAAGTGCCGTGATCTACGTGCATGGCAACCGCATGCAGTCGCAAGAGGCAATTGGCCGAGGGCTCGCGGTCTACCGAAGCATCAGTCGCTATCGAGATGCGCGACCCGTCGACTGGTTGATTTGGAGCTGGCCGAGTTCGAAACAGGGGATGTTGATTCACGACGCACGACGCAAGGCTTCGCGTACTGACGCCCAGGGACTCTACCTCGCCTGGCTTCTGCAGAAACATGTCGATATGGACGTTCCAACCACCTTGATCGGGTTTAGCTTTGGTGGCCGAGTCATCACCGGGGCTCTGCACGCGCTTGCTGGCGGGACGCTCGGCGGTCGACAATTGTCAGGGCCACCGACGACGGGTATTCCATTCGAAGCAGGACTTGTCGCCCCAGCCATTGATAGTCACTGGCTCGCCGAACGTGGCTACCATTCAAATGCGACAAAGAATCTTGATCGTCTTGTCTTGCTCTACAATCGTCGTGATGCCGTGTTGAAGCGATATTGGTTGCTCGACCGGGTACGCGGCCGCATGGCATTGGGTTACAGTGGCCCCCGTGTATTTGCGTCTCGCGCCGACGGCACCAAGCTGCCGGTATTCTCGCGAGATTGTTCGCCCTCGATTGGGCTGCAGCATGATGAGCTCGATTACTATCGAAAGTCTTGCCATGCCGGTTCCATCATGGCCAAGTTGATTGATGACATCGACATCTCCCACTGATCCATCGACTCTACCCTCCACTGGCTATCTTTGCGGTCATTGGCTGCCTTTGCAGCAGATGCAGTTGGGCGTGAATGATGCGGGGTTTCGTCAGGGCGTGACTGCTGTCGAACGCATGCGAACCTATTCAGGTGCCGTCTTCTCTCAGGCGGCTCATCTTGCGCGATGGAAGGAAAGCACCGCGACGCTAGGCATTGTTGGGCTGCCGAGCACGGGGGAAATCAAAGCGCTGATCGACGAGTTGCTGCAAAGAAATCAATCATGGTTCCAGTTGGACGGCGATCTCGGCATCACGCTGTTTGCGACGCCCGGTGAGTTGGGGGCGACTAAGCCGACCTTTGGCATGCACGTCAATCGATTGCAGTTGGAGAGAAACGAACAGCGTCGGCAATCAGGACAGCCCCTGGTCGTTTCGGAAGTGCAGCAGCCGTCTCCCTTGTCTTGGCCGCGTGGCATCAAGGTGCGAGCTCGAATTCACTACCACTTGGCCGATACGTTCGCGAAACAGCAGTATCAAGATGCGGTCGGTATTTTGCTTGACGAAGACGGCACGATCACCGAGACGAGCATTGCAAATCTCGCCATCGTGAGCGGCGGCAAAGTTTCTTCGCCTCCAGCTGAGCGTGTGTTGGGCGGAATCACTCAGTCTGTCACTGAGACTCTGGCCGAACAGGCGGGGCTGTCATGGACGAAGCAGCCTATCTCTGTCGCTCAGCTGCATGCCGCCGACGAAGTACTAATGATGGGGACCGATGGCGGAGTGTGGTTTGTCAACGAAGTGGACCACGTGCCGATTGGCGGAGGCCAGGCTGGTCCTGTCTATCTGAAAATTCGCGATCGGTTTGATGAACTCGTGAGGCCTGCGTCTGGCGGTTCGGCGAAGTAGGGAAGACTTTGCGGACGGGACTCATTCGCCAGCTTCCCGACTCCGTTCGCTGGATCGCCGATCACGCGACCTTTCTTGGGCAGCGTTTGCTAAATCCTGGACGGATTCTCGCGAGAGTCCGTCGCTCAATGTTCCACGGAAATCGGCCGCTACCCACCCCGGTGAACCGATGCACTAGGTACACTGTCGTGCTTCCCTATCTCTCGCTCGTCATTGGAGTACCTCGATTGTGAAACGAGTTCAGCAGGCTTGTGGTTTCGTTATCGTTTTGTTTTTGACTGCCCTGTTGGGTGGCTGCTCTCGCAACGGCGGGTCCGATGGCAAGCTGCGAATTGCTGTGGTTCCCAAAGGAACGAGCCACGAATTCTGGAAGTCAGTCCACTTTGGCGCTCAGAAGGCTGCGGATGAACTGGGCGACGTAGAAATCATTTGGCGCGGCCCCGTGGTCGAAAGTGATACGGGTAGCCAAATCGAGGTGGTGAAAAACATGGTGACGATGCAAGTCGACGGCATTGCGCTGGCACCGAACCAGAAGGGCGGCTTGGTCGATGCAGTCGGTGAGTCGATCGGCGAGGGAATCCCTGTGGTGATTTACGATAGCGGGCTCGACACCGGACCGGAGATCGTGAGCTACGTCGCTACTGACAACTATAAAGGTGGTCAGATGGCTGCCCAGCAGATGGCGGCCGCCATCGGCGAAAAGGGGAATGTGATCCTGTTGCGTTACTTGGCGGGCAGTGAGAGTACGGAGCAACGCGAGCAAGGATTTTTGGACGGACTGAAAGACTTTCCTGAGATCGTGGTTGTGTCGTCGGATCAACGCGGAGGCGACAACACGACTTCCTCGAAGGAGAAGGTCGATCAGTTGTTGCAGGTCCACGGAGAAGAGTTGGCAGGAATTTTCGCCGTCTGCGAACCGAACGCCAATGGCACGCTTGAGTCGTTGCGAAACGCCGGCGTCAACGGCAAGGTCAAGCTAATCGCGTTTGACCCGAGCGACGCTCTGATCGAGGCGCTCGAGGATGGTTCCTGTAGCGGTATCGTGTTGCAGGATCCTGTTCAAATGGGTTACCAGGCAGTCAAGACGTTGGTCGCTGCGATCAAAGGCGACCAGGCTCCAGGCTTTGTGTCGACCGGCGAGTACGTCGCGACGCCTGAAAACATGAACGAGGAGCAGTTTCAAAAGCTTCTCAAGCCATCCATTTTGGAATAGGCCGCTTCATGTCGGAGGCCCTGCTTGAAGTGCAAGGGATCAGCAAACGCTTTGGTCCCACACGAGCACTGCATGACGTTTCGCTGCAAGTAAACGCCGGCGAGGTGTTGGCGTTGATCGGTGAGAACGGCGCCGGAAAGAGCACGCTGTTGAAAGTGCTCAGCGGAGCGCATTTGGCCGATTCTGGTCAAATGACGATCGACAGTGGTCCCTGCGCTGCGAGCGGTCCCCGTGATGCTGGTCCCTACGCTCCGAGCGGTCTCCGCGTTGCTAGTCCCTATGCTCCGAGCGGTCCCCATGATGCTCGCGAACGTGGCGTCGCCATGATCTATCAGGAGCTCAACCTGGCCCCCGACCTGAGCGTCGAAGACAATGTTTTGTTGGGGCATCGCGGCACGGGCGGCGGTTTGTTGGTGCGACGCAAGCAGCGAGAGCGTGTGCGTCATGCGCTCGATGCAGTGGGACTCACTGAATTGAGCCCAACCGAGATCGTTGGGCAGCAGTCGGTTGCAACTCAGCAGCTCATCGAAATCTCGCGAGCCTTGGCGAGCGAAGCTCGCATCATTCTGTTTGATGAGCCGACCAGTTCGCTTCCACAAAAAGATGTCACACGCCTGTTCGAAATCATCCATCGGTTGAAAGCGAAGGGAATTGGCGTCGTCTACATTAGCCACTTCCTGGAGGAGGTTCGTGAGGTTGCGGATGCCTACAGTGTGCTTCGCGATGGGTGCAATGTCGGCGCAGGTCGAATTGACGATGTGACGGATGATCAAGTGGTTTCGTTGATGGTCGGGCGAGATGTCAGCGACCTTTTCCCCACGGTTCCTCATGATCCCGGTGAGCCGTGGGTCGAAATCGAGGGCTTGCAGGGCGCCCCCTATCCACGCGATATCAGCTTGCAGCTGCGGCGTGGCGAGATCTTTGGTGTCGCCGGCCTGGTCGGCGCCGGGCGAACGGAGTTGCTTCGCAGCATTTTTGGGTTGGACTACACGACCGCCGGCGCGATCCACCTCAACGGGGCGACCGTGACGGGCTCCGTGCGATCGCGTATGCGGGCTGGATTCGGCTTGCTGTCGGAAGATCGAAAGGGTGAGGGGCTGGCGCAGGATCTGTCGATCATCGAAAACACGACCCTTGGTGCCATGGAACAATACACTTCCTTCGGCGTGCTAAACCTGGGACGCCGCGATCAAGTCGCCACGAATTTGATGAAGCAGGTGGAAGTCAAGGCACACTCCGGGACGCAAATGGTGTCGGAGCTTTCTGGAGGGAATCAGCAAAAGGTTGCGATTGCGAGGATTCTTCACCAGCAAGCCGACATCTTGATGATGGATGAACCGACCAAGGGCATCGACGTCGGTACGAAAGCTGAAATCTATCGATTGATGGGAACGTTGGCTGCCGAAGGAAAGACAGTTCTATTCGTCAGTTCCTACCTGCCCGAACTACTGGCGGTGTGCGATCGCATTGGTGTGATGTCACGTGGCAAATTGCGGGCCGTCAAGGATGCCGACCAGTGGACCGAAGACGACGTGATGGCGGCCGCCATCGCGTTGGACGATGCATCATGAAATTAATCCTGAGTTCTAATCTCCGATTTTCCACATGTTGAAAAAGTTACTCTGGCAACTCGGGCCGCTCGTGGCTCTGTTTGTGATCCTGATCCTGTTCTGGGTTGCGGACAATTTGTGGGGACAGGGCTTCTTCATGTCATGGCGCAACATGCGAGTGATGTGCAGTAGTGCGGCGCTGATTGCGGTGCCGGCATTTGGAATGACGATCATCATCATTTCTGGTGGAATTGATCTGTCCGCGGGGACCGCGTTGACATTGAGTGGCACCGTGCTGGCTCTTTGTCTCAAGGCTGGGGACCCGATTGCGGTGGCATTGGGGTTGATGGTGCTGACCGGTTGTCTGTGTGGACTCGTCAACGGCACGTTGATCAGTGCGACCAAAGTCGTGCCCTTCATCGTGACGCTTGGTACGATGACCATATTCCTGGGGCTCGGTCAGATTATCTCCAGCGAATCGACCGTCTATGCGCCAAAGGAGAACATTCCCGCGTGGTTGAGCCTTTGCTACACCGGTAAGGACGCGAGTCAGTATCTGATCCCCAAGATCCCCACAAGCGTCTTGATTGCAGTTGGGTTGGGCGGGCTCGTGGGGCTCTTGATGCGATACACGGTGTTCGGTCGGAATGTGTTCGCGTTGGGATCAAGTGTGTCAACCGCGCGTCTATGTGGGATCAATGTTCCATTCACCATTGTGGCGGTCTATACACTCGCCGGATTTTTCGTAGCCGTCGGCGGACTGCTCTATTTTGCGGACGTCAAAAACGGCAATCCCAGTGATGGTACTGGCAAAGAACTCGAGATCATTGCAGCGGTGGTGCTGGGCGGCGGGAGTCTGAGCGGCGGTCGCGGTTCCATTTCAGGGACGATGATTGGAGCGTTGATCATCACCGCGATTCGCAGTGGCTGTAGCCAACTGTCCATTCCAAACACGTACACTCACATCATCATTGGTTGCATCATTATCATTGCGGTGATTGTCGACCAATTACGCCATGGCTCGCCGGAATGGTTCTTTCGGTTGTTCCCTGGACGGAACGAAACTGTCTGACGCCTACATTGTTACACCGCTGTTGCGCGTTGCATACGCGGAGCATCAGTTCTTGATTTCGTCGGCCACGCCGCGCCCGCGTCACGTGTAGGATTAGCCTGTACAAGAAGTCGCAAGTCTCTGCTGGTGACATACACGCACGCGTGATTCGTTGACAGGATCACGCCTTCGAATTCGCATTGAAAGCGCGGACTTCATGAATCGATCGGTTCTTCGG
>JBPCVD010000245.1:0-9622 GCA_051010815.1 Rubripirellula sp. | reverse complement strand
CACTATTGATCGACGCAGACTTAAGACGCCCGACACAGCAGGACATGTTTCGCAAACAAAGTGATCTGGGATTTGCTCGCGTGCTGACGGGCGAGAGTGAAGGAGAGATTTCAGATACCATTATTCCCGGCGTCGTTCACAACTTGGACCTAATGCTATGTGGGAAACCACCTGCAAACCCAGCCGAGGTACTTTGCAGTGGTAGCTTCGCAAACATGCTTGACCGACTTCGCGAGCAATATGACTATGTCATCATTGACTCTGCTCCAGTACTGGCTGTGACGGACCCATCCAATATCGCGCCTCTCACAGACGGAGTTGTCGTGACCTTCCGACTACGACGTGATGCCAGACCAAGTGCCTTGCAAACGATCAAGCAACTGGATGGTGTCGGAGCGACGCTTCTTGGCGTCGTCGTGAACGACGTGGGTGACTACTACAGTGGCAGCTCGAACGGCTACAGTTACACGGACTCGTATGGCTACGGCTACGTCGACAATTCACGTCTGAACGATTATTTCAAGCCGAACGAAGCAGAAAGCACAGGCCCTCGAAAGAAACATCGCAAAGCCGAGCAACCACTGATTTCGCAGCCTCTGCCATCCGAGCCGCCCTACACGCAAACCTAGTCGCTACCGCGTCATTCCTCGAAGCGGGAGCGTGGTGTTGGCGTTGGCACTGTAGTTGATCGGCGTGGAAGCTCCTGCGGTCGGCGGTGCGACGCTTGGATTACCACTCAGCGTTGTGAGATCGACCATCTGAGAGGCCGACGTTGGCATTGCGAACAACTGTGGGTCGCCACTGAGAAGCTGATTCACCGTATAGCCTCCCACTTCGATTCTCATTTCAAGTGGTGGCCCAACGGCTGGAGAGAGCTTGAGTTCAACGCGATGCGGAAGCGCACACTGTTGCTGATCGTAATAGGCGTGATTTGATGCGTGGCTTTCTGCGATCAGCTTTCCTGCAGGGGAATACAGAAATTGGTCTGTCACGTAGCCGGCGTTGGGCTCCACAAAACAGATGCGATGATAGACACCATCGGGCATGTTGAGGGTGCTGCTGATCTCGTACTTCCCATCATCTCGAGTGATCGGTCCAGCATCGACGGTAGCGGGATCAATCTGAACGAGCCCCAGCGCGTCAGTCACCCATGTCGGGTCGACGGGGAGAATTGCTCGATTGAGTTGTTGGCGATACTGGTCGTGACGCGCATAGTAGAGGGTCTTTGAAATCCCCTCTGGCACCTCAAACCAGAAGACTTCGTCATTGCTTCCCATGTCCATGCCTGCACCCAGGACGATGGGCAAGCTGGCTCGAAGCCGAAACTTCTTTTCACGCTCCAGGTTGAGCGTAGCACCGAGCTTTGGAAGGCTTGGCATACTCAACATCTTTACGGATGCAGAATTGGTGCTCAGCTGCTGAACGCTTTGCGTGCGATTCACGACGCTCGTAAGTTGTTCCAGCGTAGGTGTTGTATCCAGCACGACGGGTGGCGGTGGAAACGGCAACGGGGCCTCGCGACGCGCGCAGGTTGCGCCGCCTGAGACAAAGCAGACAAATAGAATTCCAAACCAACCGAGTATTCGCATCCCTGCACTTACCTTTGGGTATCTTTCGACGCCAGGTCCGTAGTCACTCGCCCAATTCCTCATCCTCGGAACCATCGAGCTCTTCCTCCGCTTCGCAATAGAGCAACGTATTCAGCTCATCACGCAACGTTTCCGATTCAGCACGCGTGATGTTGCAAACCGGAATATCAATCGTTTCGCCCGTCGCAATCACCTCGACCTGAAACGGCAGTTCCGTCGGAGATTCGGAATCCGTGTCATCGCGGGCGGTTTCCGTGGGTCGCACAATTCTCTTGCGCATCAACATCAAAGCGAGCAAGTACCGACTTTTGGCTCTTTCGGGCGCGTCCGCCATTTGACGGAGCAGATCTGTCAGAACCTCCGGAGGCGCCAAAACCAGCTTCTTGTCGCTCGACTTGGGCATTCGGCACTTCCACCAACCGATCGTACCTTCGGGCGGTTCCTTCCAGCTTTCGGCGGAATAGTCCCTCCGAACGAAATCGTCACCCGACTCCAACACGACCGAGTAATACCACTCTCCTTCGCGCAGCGGGCGACGAAGTTCATGACACTGACGCGTACAGCGGTTGACTTTGTATTCGCCTAACATTGACCCGCGAAGCTGAACGTGAAACGGCCGAGTGAAACTCAACCGAGTTATTCATGGCTGGAAAGTGCCAACCACTAGCCGCATCGCTCCCGTGGCGGGGCGAGTTTCGAGTTGACGGTATCAAATTGGCTCCCCACCACGAAAGCCCGATGTCCTCGCCCAATTCGCCTCCACCCACGCCTTCTGCGATCGCACACCTGTGGCCGCTGAAAGCCTCGGAAACACAAATTCGACGCCAGATTCCTCGATAGAATGCTGGACTCCTTTACCTCTGTACCGTAGCGCCAAATCCACGACAATGCATTCTGAGTTCCACTCTCAGCTTTGCCACCTTCGGTTATGCCCGACCAGAATCCCGACTCCTCCGCCAATTCGCCACCGGGGCCGTACGATCCCAAACGGCTCGAGAGCCTTGCGCGCGAGGCCGAGGCCCTGCAGTCGGCAGGCTGTCAGGATCCAATTGAATCGGTGGTTGGTAAGCTTGCGAAGAAAGATCGCGAAGCATATCGATCTCAGTTGAGCTTACGACTTGCCAAAAACTTTCGCACGCTCGATTCTCAAGCGGGCTCTCCCGCGACCTCCCGGAGCAATCCCAAGTCGCCGGGTGATGCAGTCGATATGTCGGACGACATTAACGTCTCCGTAAACGCGGGGTCAATGAATTCGGTGAGCGATGACACCGGGCACTCGATCGACCTTGACACTAACCAAACGATGGATCGTCCCTTCGGTCAGGAATCGGAAACGATCGCCTTACCCCCGTCACGCTCCACCAAGTTAAGTCGCGCGAATGACAAACAGGGACTCAATGACGTCCCCGAATTCATCGGAAAGTTTCGGATCAAGCAGGAACTTGGCAGAGGAGCTTTTGGAGTTGTCTACCTCGGATATGACGATGAGCTTAAACGCAACGTTGCGATCAAGGTCTCACTGGTTTCAGATCTCAAACTGCAAGAACGACTACGCGTGGAAGCGTCCAAAGTCGCGCAGGTCGAGAGCAACGGTATCGTCCCGGTTTATCACATTGGAAAGACGGACAACGGCAAGGTCTACTTCGTTCAAAAGTACATCGAGGGCTCGACGCTACGTGATCTGATCAAACAGGGTCCGCTTTCACCATTGCGAGCCGCTCGATTCATTCAAGAGATCGCTATCGGTTTGGAACCAGCCCATTCGAAGGACATCATCCATCGCGATTTGAAACCCGACAATATTCTGCTTGATATGAATGGCCGATGTTGGATTGCCGATTTCGGCTTGGCGATATCGGAGGACGAGCAGCAGGGTCGGCGGCATGAACTGGCAGGTACGCCGCCCTACATGTCACCCGAACAAATCATGCGGCGGGTCCACTTTCTCGACCCGAGATCCGACATATGGGCTTTGGGGGTGATGTATTACGAGATGCTCTCGGGCAAACTCCCATTCAGTGGCAAGAACGTCGATTCCTTGAAGGAGCAGATTTGCGAGCAGGATCCGCGTCCCCTTCATCAGCGCGCGCCCGATCGATTGACGGAGTCCATCAATGCGGTCTTCAGTCGGTGCTGCGCAAAGAATCCGCCGGAGCGTTTCGTCAGTGTTCGTGAGCTCGCTGAGGCCCTGGAGGATCTGATTGCCGAGGGGCTCAGCGACGAGAACATTCACGGCGAGAGCATGCTGGAGCGTTTCGGAACAGATGCTCACGAACTGGGAGCCTCGCATCCCATGATCAGCGGGCGTCGTGTCTCGGCGTCAACGGATACAGAGACAGCAGTCGTGCAAACGCGACGCTCTTCCGACGACACGCTGAAAGACTCGACTTATGCAGCGACAAGAAATTGGTTTCCCGGTCTCGCCACCTTGATCATCTTGAGCTCTGCCGCAGTTGCAGGGGGGATAGGCTACCAAAAGTACACTCGAAGCTTGGCGAGCGATCTTGAGGAACCCACACGTACGAAACAAAACGCTCTCACATCCCAAAACGCTGTGACGTCATCGAGCGCTGACTCGGTAATTGAAGCACAAATCTCTCCGGCTCCTTCCAACACAACCGGGGAAGGCGAACCGACACGCGAGATTTCATCGTCGACGAACGCACTAAATCAGGCGGCAGAGCAAATCGAAGTCGTCGCTTCGGAGGATAGCTCCAAACAGCCACAGAAGGAGTCTCGCGGCGACGAAGATGTGCCTGACGACGCGCGCACCGTTTCTGCGTCATCCGGAATCCCAACCATGCCCGAGGAACCGAAAGGCATGAGCCTCGAAGAGGCGAACGGGACTGCGGAAAAGCCCTGGGTCGTCGCCGAGGATGGACTTGGATCCCATCTCACGATCGCCGAAGCTCTGGCGGACAGTCCTCCGGAGGCCTATGTCCGTCTGACACCTGGGATCTATCGCGAGTCTCTTCGTATCACGTCTCCCATTACGATCTTCTTCGCCCCCGAAGTGGATGACGGATCGGACGCCTTACGCTGTAACCTTCGATCCGAGGAAGCATCTCCGATTGAAGTGGACTGTCCCGATGGCAAAGTGACGATTCGCAATCTTGCAATTGACGGTGAAGGACACAAAACGACGCAAGAGTTCAACGCTATCAACGTCACATCCGGAACCCTGATTTTGGAATCCTGCGAGGTTCGAACGACCAGCTTCAATGGTGTAAAAGTTCACGAGGACGCCGCGCTGGGGGCTCGGAATTGTCGGTTTCTCGATTCAAGAGACTTTGCGATTTCCGCCAAGGATCACCGCAACGTTCAGGTGGTCGATTCGGTCTTTCTCAGATCCGGCGTTCAGATCGTCGGAGGCACGGGATCGATCGAACACTGCGAATTCTTCGGGATACACGGGTGTTACGTGTCCCATAGTGAACGGGCCGTGACAATCAAAGACTCCAAATTTGAGTCGTGCCAAGATTACGCGATCGCAGTGGCGAACGAAGGAATCGCTACCGTATTGAATTGCGAAATTGAAGATTGCGAACTCGGCGTGAATCTTCAAAACGGGACGCTCAAGATTGCCGACGACTCCAAGTTCGTGGGCGGTCGATCTGGGATTGGCGCTACGACCGGCAGTCTGACGATGGCGGATGTGCAAATGACCGATCTCGATGTCGGAATCGTGGTGACAGAACAGGCCGAAATCGACATCGAACGATTAACCATTTCTCGCTGTCAAACCACCGGCATCACATTGACCGCTGGATCGATGAGGCTTCACGAAGCCCAGATTGAAGACTGCTTTGCTGGTATCCAAATGGGAGACGAGGCCGCGTGGCCCAAAAATAGCGCGACCGCGACGCTGACGGATGTCAAAGTTCGCCGCTGCGGCAACTATGGGGTGGCGGTGTTCTCCGGTCCACTGACGCTACGAAATATCGAGGTTTCGGGATGCCAATTCGGATTGTACGTGCAGGGACCGAACGCCCCCGACCCAGATCGCACCAATTCCACCGTACAGGTCGAAATCTCGGACTCCACCCTGCTGCAAAATAAGCAGCTCCCCTTGGTCGCGAGAGGAGATTGCAGCATTGAATTCATGGGTGAACCGATGCCGCTCGGCTCCCGAGCGATCGACGGCGCCTACATATCTGAATTGCCGGGTGGACCCGAGCGGAGTGATTGAACTAGCGCCGGCCTATTCCCAGCCAGAGCTGGAATTGAACCGCCCGCAAAAACCTCGCAATGCACCCATTTGACCGATATCACCAGGTTTGACACCGCTTCCAACGAGGGGTATGCTCCCAGATTCTTGATTAGAAAACGCCGTCGAAATCACAACTTTGAACTGAGGCCTTTCCGTGAACACGATTTTCAGAGCTTGCTTGGCGACTCTCATGCTTGCCTCTACGTGCAGCTATGTTCAGTCCCAATCATTCACGGCGAAAATTCTTCAGGATGAGGTTCAAGAGCTTCCGGCGGATAACACTGCCTTTCTGACCGCGGCTCGCGAGGTGTCGATTCAGCTCGATCTTATCGCAGCATCTGACGCGAATTTGAACAACGCAGTCGTCTCCGTTGTCTCGCTTGATGGTGAATCCCGGGACTTTGAGCCGGATGCCAATGGTGTGGTGACGATCGACAACGTCCAGCCAGGTCCTCACGCGATTGTCGCCAGCAGTCGATCCGCTCACGGCACATCCCTGCTCTATTTCAAAGAACCGGTCGCTGCGGTCAATGAGCTACCTGCTGTGAAGACAAATGCACGAGTGACCATGGTCGCGATGAACCCCGAAACATTGCGTCCCTATGTAGAGCAGATCGCTCATCTTAGTGGCTCCCCAGACTCTGTCATCACGAACGTTGGCACAGGGTCCTTGTACGGCTACCGAGTCAAGCTTGGACCTCAGGGCACGCTTCACGGGCGCGTCCTTTCTCTGATGAAGGGCTTTGATGACTCAGCCTTGGATGTTGGCGTCGCAGGAACACGCATCGCAATTCTTCGTGACGGCCAAGTCGTTGCAAACGCATTCTCCGACGAGATGGGCGACTTCTATGTTGAAGGCTTGAGCGCTGGTGTGTACGGATGCATTGCGACAAGCAATGTCGGCTATTCCGCGTTCGGATTTGAGACCGTTGGAACATCGGGACTTGTTCAAACAGACGCGGACGGAAAGCGACTTGTGTCCGCGATCCAAGGCCCAGCGGAAATCCTTCCTGTAGTGCTTGTACCCAATGCGTTCATTCCTGAAGTCTACGGGAAGCTGCTGGAATACTACCCCGAACTCGAACCGTTTCTTGATGAAACTGCTTTCACAACTGGCCAACCAATCATGCCGTATAGCGGTATGGGATCCGGTGTTGGCGGCGGCGGCGGTGGAGGAGGTGGCGGCGTAGGGCTTGGCGGTTTGGGAGCGTTGGCCGGACTAGCAGCCATCGGTGCGGCTCTTTCCAATAACGATGATGGCGGGATCTTCGTTCAGCCGAATCCTGCCAGCCCAGCGACTCCCGAATAGAACCTTTTGAGTTTCAGGGACGTTCTATTGAGCGGACAAAAACCGTCTTTCTGATCCGCCAGGACCGATTGGAACGGATAAAACCGCGCGGCATTTTGGACAGTGTCCGCGGTACGCCGTTTGGTTTCGATTGCGGTAGATGCGTCCGTATGTCTTGCAGCATTTAAAGTGAATCCCCAGGAAAGGGCTGACACGCTGCGACCCGTCAGCTCCGCCTGTTGGTTCGATCTTCTCGCCCTCTTCGCCCAAGCCATGATCGGGATCGTTGCTGGCGTCAAATCGCGGTCGAGTCACTTTCATCTTCCTTCGGTATGAGCGATCCGGACAGGCTACGTCACGATCGGTTCCATGTTCGTGCGTTCAGATCAGTTGTCCGCGATTCCTACATACCATGCATTTCCTGGAACCATGCAAGCCGATTTCCATGGCTTGGATGAATCAAGAATTCGCCATGGCGTGGGCAGGGCGTTCACCAGCCTTGGATTGAATGCATAAAGGCGCCCGCCGGCGACCTCCGAACGTTCGATCCGCGAATGGGCAACGTCCTGGTCGACGCGTTCCCCGTCTGACGCTGAATCGGCGAGGTCCTCATCGGGTAATCGCACGATGATGCCCTCAGACGTCCAAGCCATTAGTCCGGCAAACCCGGACAAGGATCGGCCGCGTGCAAGATACTTCATCCGCTCTTCGCTTGAGCCTGGTCGCTCATCGTCCATCCGACTAATTCCTAACCGTAAAAGGTCGCATCGATCGTTCCGGCGAGCCAGCACGGCGAGCTGATTACCTGCTGGCGACCAAACGACGTCGGTTCCTAGATCGCGATAGGAATGCTGGTGTCTTTCCAACAAGACCTGCACGTCACCACTGGCGACGTCATAGATCCGAACACCGTTGTCGTGAAGAAACGAAATGCGAGACCCATCGGGTGACCATTTCGGTGATGTTCCACGTGCAATCGGTTGACCACTGCGGCCATCCGCGTTCATCACCCAAACTTGTTTGCCAGAATCGGAAGCTCGTTCGCATACAAACTTCGATCCATCGTATGACCAAGAGGGATGACTACCGCTGCATAATTCGACCGGCTCTGCACCGCTGAGGTCGCTCAAGACAATGCGGCAGTCCTTCGCGTTGATTGACCGACGACGCTCGAACAGAAGCCGGTTTTCGCTGCTGGAAACAGACGGTCGACCGAGATGAGGGAATCGCTCATCTTGATACACAAGCTTGTACGCTTCGCCGTCGTCACTGCGCAAATAGATTGCGTTGGGCTTCTCCGTCCTGAACTCGAATTCGTCGACGGACAACGTTCCGTCTTGATCTCGATCGAGCCTGTGAAAATAGTAGCGGCGTTGAAGCTGAAAGAAGTCCAATTCGTGAAATACGAATTCATCGAAAGAAAGCAAACCATCCCGATTGGTATCCACTGGCTGCCGGTGCCACGGGTAGTTGACGTTTCCAAGCATCGACAGCTGAAACTCTTGTAGATTCAAAAGGCCATCGGAGTCCGTGTCGAATGCAGGGACCGAAGATGACAACAAGTGTCGTTTGCTTGCTTCGGTGAGGACGCTCATTTCGCCTCGGCTTAGTTTCGCATCGAGATCACCGTCCGCGAGCCGAAACCACGCCACTGGGTCAAAGAAATTTTGCGTTGCACGATAGTGCGAGTATTCAAGATAGGTGATGCGTCCGCTGCCATCGCGATCCGAAAGCTGAAATGCTTCTTCACTGTTTCTCCCCCAGCCAGACAACTTGAATTCAGCAAGACTTACCGCGTTGTCCCGATTCCGATCCGCGGCCAAGAATCGATCCAGCCGAACGACTCGTCCTGTTCGCTCACGCAACTTGGCTCCATCGTGCCAACGAATCCCGAGCTGGTATTGCATGAAACTGCGGGCTTCCGCGCGATTCAATCTCCCGTCGCTATCGCGGTCAGCTTGACGCAAAATCCTGCCTGTTACGAACCGCTTTCCTTGCGGCGATATCGAACCAATGAAGTTGGCAACGAACGTGTGAGCATTGACGAACTCTTTGGGCCGCTCGTTCCAATCGTCGTAAGACTCATCCAAAGCCGCGACAGCATCGTCCAGCAACTGATCAAACGGATCGGGAATCCTGCCACGCAGCCAATCGTCCGTTAGACCGATGACTGCCGAAAACTCGTTTCGGGTGAGCTGACGGTCTCGGTTAAAGTCATAGACTAGAAAATCGCGACGAAGCGTCTCTTTCGAGGGCCCCAACTCGACAAACTCGTCCACGGTCAACCGCTCGTTTTGGTCTACATCAAGGCGATCAAAATTCTCGCGTACGGTCGTCGCGGCTTCGGCAATCCGCTGTGCTTCGTCGGCAGCAACGCCTTCGACAAAAGAGAAGTTGATCAGCGTGACTGCCAACGTCGTGAACAGCGTCAACAGTGTTTTGCTTGGGGAAGTCAACGAATGCGGATATTTTGCGGGTCAGGGGACTCTTAGAAGATAGTTGTTCGAGCCAGAGTCGACAACGTAAACCTCGCAC
>JBPCVD010000244.1:0-6595 GCA_051010815.1 Rubripirellula sp. | reverse complement strand
GCCGTGACCCGGACAGCCGTGACCCGGACAGCCGTGACCCGGACAGCCGTGACCCGGACAGCCGTGACCCGGACAGCCGTGACCCGGACAGCCGTGACCCGGACAGCCGTGACCCGAACAGCCGTGACCCGAACAGCCGTGACCCGAACAGCGATCGGCTCGCTGATTCGATGCAGCTTCCATTCGAAGATCGGAGACCAACTGACTGACGGAACCCCCCGCATCGAATTGCGAGCATTACTCCGCAGGCCGAATACTTCGTCGCCATCTCTGCTTCGATGGCAGGACAGGCCGCAACTGATCTTGCTAAAAAACGCCCTTCCTAGCGACAATTCGCATCCCCGCACGCTTGAACGACCCCGTGAATGTTAGATCCGAAATGGATTTTGGTGACCGCTCCGACAATCCCTTTGCTGTTCCCTTCAATGGCAAGAAATCGTCACGACGCAAATCGCTCGTGTCCGCCGCAAAATTCTTTGCGTTGATAGCTGTCGCGCTCGGTGCGATTCTGGTTGTTTCGAGCCAAAGCCAACGTTGGCTCGTCTACCAGCTGACGCAAGATTTCGACGCGCTGGGCGCGAAAGAGAAGTCGGTTCGATTGGTTCAAATCGCGGAGCTCGGCGCTGTCGGTGTCGAGCCTTTGGTCCGCGCGATGACGGATGAAGACGTCGAGGTCGCTCGCACGGCTTACGAGATGCTTCGCCAATCTCAAAACGAATGGACCGTGCTGGAGGAGGACCAACGTCTCAATCGACACGAACTTCTAATCGATTCACTTCGATCGATTGCGATCGACCTTGACGACGATCGAACTGGGTGGGGGACGAACCTGCTTCAACAAACGATGGTCGCCGCACTCGATCGCGACGAAGAGTCCTCGCAAAAGATCTACAGCCGCGCTTCGGAAGCCATGCAGTTGTACGCCTTGACCGAACGTCCGGGCCCAAGCGTCTTAATCAAGGACTCGGATTCTGATACACCTCGTCGACTGGTCGTGACATCGAAGCCGCTTCCAGTCGCCGATGCCAACTCGGTCGATCACTGGACGAATTGGCCGCCTCAAAAAGAAACGAGCGCGCGAATCTCTCATGCGGACGCCGGGACTGAGGCGAATGCAAAGAGCGGACCGGTTCAGACGCTGAATGCATCCTTAGCCGATCGTTCGCCAGGAAACGCTTCCGTCTACAAGTCCACCGCCAACCGATTGCGAGAAGTCGACTCCGAGGAGAACGTGGCACTTCGCGAACTGGCATCCTTCGAATCCGGCACCGACGATGCCGCTGTAAAATCGGCCACCCATCTTGTCGACTCGCCCATGTCGACGTTCGATGACGTGTCGGTCATGCGATGGCTTGGCAGTCCGCATCAGGCACTGCGAGAGAAGGCGAAACTGGAACTCATTTCTCGCGGGTACGACGGCACCGCAATCACGATCGCAACCAGAATCGCCGCCGGAGACGTTCCGACACGACTCGCCTTGGTGGATGCGTTAGCCAACGCCAATGCGGTCGACCCCAGGCCGTGGCTTCTGATGCTGCTTCAAGATGACAACCGGGACGTCAAGTTGAAGGTCATCTCCGTACTCGGAACGATGAGCGATCCCGAGATTGCCGGCAAGCTACAGATGCACCTGGTGGATGAAACCGATCCAACGGTCGCGGCACGAATTCGACGCGTGCTGAAACTACGCTGAGTGCGATCGGGCGAAATACTCTTCATTGCGTAAACGAGCCCACCGATCGACCGGCACCCTCGCCAGTTGTAACCAAAACGGGCAACAACTCGAGTGGCGTCCCTCCGCTCTGGGACTGAGTCAATCCGCGCTCAAAGCACCTTCGCAGGCGCGACGGCCTGTTCTTTGATCAACCGACTGATCAAATCATCAACGGTGATCCCATCCGCCTCGGCGGCGAAGGTCGGCACGATTCGATGCCGCAAGACAGGGTGCGCCAGTGTCTGGACATCGTCGATCGTCACATGGGCACGCCCCTGCAACAGAGCGCGAGCTTTGGCCGCCAACAGCAGCTGCTGACTGGCGCGAGGTCCCGGCCCCCATTCGATCAGGTCCTTCGCCCACGGCTTGCTTTGCGGGTCGGCGGGCCGAACGGCTCGGACTGCATCAAGGACCCAGTCTTTGACATGTGGAGGAAGCGGAACACGTCGCACGGTACGCTGAAATTGAATGATTTCGTCACCGCTAACGACGGCGTCCACCGAAGTATTGAATGTCGAAGTCGTTCGATCAACGATCTCTCCCTCTTCATCGCGGCTCGGGTAGTCAACGACGACATGGAACAGAAAGCGGTCACGTTGAGCCTCGGGAAGTGGATACGTTCCTTCTTGCTCAATCGGGTTTTGGGTAGCCAAGACGAAGAACGGCTCGTCGAGCGGGTAGGTGCTGCCAGCCGCGGTAACCGCGTGTTCCTGCATGGCCTCGAGCAACGCAGCTTGGGTTTTGGGGGGCGTGCGGTTGATTTCGTCCGCCAGCAACATCTGCGTGAAGACCGGGCCTCGTTCAAAAACGAACTGGCGATGCCCAGTCTGTGGATCCTCTTGGATGATTTCGGTGCCGGTAATGTCGCCGGGCATCAAATCGGGAGTGAACTGAATTCGCCGAAACCCAAGGTCCATCGAGTCCGCCAAGGTGTGAACCATCAACGTCTTTGCAAGGCCGGGGACGCCTTCTAGCAAACAATGCCCGCGAGCCAGAATCGCAATCAGTAGCTGTTCAATGACTTCGTCTTGGCCGACTACGACACGGCCAACCTGTTGGCGAATCTTTTCGCAGGCTTCCACAAGATTCTTGGCTGCGACGGAATCGTCTTGCGACTCGATGGGTGGCGGCTGAACCAAAACAGTACCTATTCGGCGGCGGGAGATGAGGGGCAGGGGCTAGACGGACCATTATGGTCTGTTCAGAGCCCGCCGCCACCTGTCTGTCAGCTGATGGCTGGCTTATGCTGAGGGCGTCCCGAACCCCCACCTTTTCTCCGCTTGCATCCAGGGCTGCCATGCCATCGCTGTTCGTCGTTCGTGGTCGGGACCAGGGAAAGCATTACCAGCTTTCCTCCCCCGTTTCGCGAGTTGGTCGAGAAGCCACCAGCGACATCCAATTATTCGACTCCGAGGCTTCGCGGTGCCACGCGGAAATCCGACAGGAGCCCGACGGTCAGTGCGAATTGCATGACCTGGGAAGCAGTAACGGGACGCGAATCAACGGCGAACCCGTCATCCAGCACGCCCTGCGGAGCGGAGACCGCATCGAGATTGGCGGGACGCTGATGATCTTCACCGGGACGGGCCAGCCGAGCGAAATGGACGCGGCCCACGGCATCGATATCGTCCTGAAAAGTCAGGAGGACGGTAGCCGGATCGTGTCGTCACTCTCCCACTCCGGAACCGATTCCAAGCTGATCAAGGGAACGCGAAAGTCCGAAAGTGACCGTTCGCTGGAGGTCATGTACCTGACGGCGATCGCGGTGGGTCGAACCGATGATCTGAATGAAGTTTTGGACCGCGTGCTGCGTCTGGTCTTCGATTGGGTCGAGGCGGATCGTGGTTGCGTCATGCTCCGCGACCCCGAAACGAAACATCTTCAACCTGCTGCTCGCTGTGACCGCGCCGGGATTGATGGCAATCGTGACCGGCGAATCTCAATCAGCCATACGATCCTTGACTATGTCATGGAACACAAAGAAGGTGTGCGAACCAGCAACGCTCGCGACGATTCCCGCTTCGATGCGGCAGCGTCCATCGTGCAAGCCGGTGTCCGAGAAGCGTTGTGCGTTCCACTGCAAGGACGCTACGACATTGTCGGGGCGCTTTACGTCGACACCTACACGCCACCCGGTCAATTGATTGCGACCGGCCATCAACTGAAATTCACGGATGATCACTTGAGACTGATCACCGCAATCGGTCATCAGGCGGCGTTGGCAATCGAAGATACGTTCTACTACTCCGCACTGGTTCAAGGTGAACGCCTGGCAGCGATGGGCCAGACCATTGCCACGCTCTCGCACCACGTCAAGAACATCCTGCAGGGCATTCGCGGAGGTAGTTACCTGATCGAGGCAGGTTTGGATCGTGATGACACGGATGCCGTCCGACGTGGTTGGGGAATTGTGGACCGTAACCAGGATCGAATTTCGAACCTTGTCATGGACATGTTGACGTTCTCCAAAGAACGCGAGCCCGAAAAGATCGAGGCCGACCTGAACGAAACGGTGCAAGATGTGGTCGAACTGATGCAGACTCGCGCCGAGGAAATGGGCGTGGCACTAAGCAGCAAACTCGACTCATCCATACCCGATGCGTTGTTCGATCCCGACGCCCTGCACCGCGCCATTTTGAACCTGGTCACCAACGCGATTGATGCTGCGTCAGGCAGTCTCGACAAGGAACAGGATTTTGAGGCAGACGAGTTGCAGGAAGCAGAGGAGAAAGAACCGGGCAAAGTCTTCTTGCGAACTGGATATGACCCTGAGGTCGGTTGGATCGTTGACGTCATCGACAATGGTCCTGGGGTTCAGCCAGAGGACCGCGAGAAGATTTTCTCCTTGTTCGAATCTCGAAAAGGGATGCGGGGCACCGGCCTGGGTTTGCCCGTGAGTGCGAAAATCATGCGTGAGCATGGCGGCGACATTCAAGTGATGGATGGCGACGACGGACAGGGAACTTGTTTCCGACTGCGACTGCCAGCCAATGGAACCAATCTCTCTGAACTTTCACATCGCGACACCATGATGTAGTCGCGGCCCTACCTCGACTCTCAGAGGTTGATCGGAGGCTCGCGGAGGTGATCTACCGATCACTTTCGATGTATTCGAGTGCGCCTCCGGGGGACTCACTCTTCATCAATCTCGCAGTCACACGAGATCAATTGGCCGCCACATCGAGGGCACTGCTCGGCATCGCACCCCGGCACATGATATTGCGATTCAAGGACACCACAGTCCCCACAGTTCTCAACGGCAGCAGTTCGCTGTTCGCTGCCAAACCGAATGCGATCCAAATTCCGACCTTGAATTGACACGGTCGTCATTTCCTGAGCCGCTTCGATTTGGCCCCGCCAACTCTCCGGCATCATCACGCCCTGGAACTCCACGATCGGCTCTTCGACACCGCCGTCCACGTCATCGCTCTCCATGTCATCATCATCGAGTTCCAGCGGAAGCCATTTCCATGTGGTCGTGAGACTTTCGTCCGAACCGACGAACATCGAAAATGCTCGGCAGACGTCGTCCACTGAAATTGTTTCGGGGTCGACACCAAAGTGCTGATCCGCCGACCCCGCTCGATACTCCAGTTGGAAACTCCCGTCCTCATTGTGATAGGCCTGGATGTAGATCTCATCGGCCTCCGTCAAAACGAGGAATTCGTCCTTCCCCAAATGCCGAATCGCTGACTCCAATTCGGTTGTCTCAGGCGAAACGATGACGCGATCATCATTGACGTTCAATTGCATCGTGCGTGTGACTCGCGGAAAAGAGAAGGAGTAGGTACGGAGTTACGCCCGTGCGTATCTAACCGGAAGTCTGGACGAGGAGCGTTGAAAGCTGATCTTGCCGTCTTCATCCGCTAAAACGAACGTGTCTCCATTCCACTTGGAACTTCGCAACACTGCGTGAGCCCGAGGGTACAAGGTATCGTCGATCAACGGAAACTTGGCAACCGTGTGACCTGCGCAATCATCCACCTCCAGCGACCAGGACTCGCCCTCACGCTGAAGCGATCGCACCACGTTGAACATCAATCGACGACTCGGATGCCGACGGCTTAGTCCGGAGTCGATGACACGAAGCAAGCACCCCTCTGCTTGCGCTCGGCGATACGCTCGATCAATCGCTACGACGGAGACGCACTGAGCCTTGGCGGCAAGCACCACCCCTTCATGCAGGTGCTCAAGAAACCAAGACTCACGCTTCGCGTCATCTGCCTCAAGAAACTCCCTGATGGCGATTTCCGACAGCCAGACGGAAGCCACGTTCCGAACGCAAGAGTAACGAATGGAGTGCGAATCCCGGCCGAAGAAGACCCGCAACTCGCAGGCATCGGGCAGGAACGAACCGAAGCAAAGTTCACGCTGAAGATGGATCAAGAAACCTTCACAGAGGTGATAGGTCGATTCCTCGAATTCCTGGCAAAGCTCTCCCGGCAACGCAACATCATTGCCAACGTGAGCGGACAAGTCGGTGAGTAACATAGGATCCTCTCCAAAGAGGTCGCGTGTCATCTACCATGTTAAGCGTTCCAGCAACGCTTCGTCCAACTCTTTCTGCTAACCCAAATGATCGACGCACTGATTGCGCCCGGCGCTGGTGAAACATGGATGCGGGGTGCCATTCAACTGTCGATCCTGGCAGTCTTCTCTCGAATGGTCCTGCGAATTGCTCGCCCAAGATTACCGCAGGAATCGCCAAGCTTGTCGGACTGCGATCTTTGGACGATCGGTTTCGCCGCGTACGTTGTGCATGTTTTGCTCGCGTTCGAATTTGTGCACCAGTGGAGCCACAATCGGGCTTGGCAGCAAACAGCAGAAGAGACGGCACAGGTCACCGGACTCACTCGTGGCGACGGGATCTGGGTCAACTAT
>JBPCVD010000243.1:0-10441 GCA_051010815.1 Rubripirellula sp. | reverse complement strand
ACCAACGCAAACCCCGACGTGATGCGACGTTCCCACATCGCATGCCATGCCGCTGCCATCGCTTGGATCTTGCAACGTCCTTTGAAACTGGACCCGACCACCGAGCGATTCGTCGACGATGACGATGCCAATCAATTGCAGTCCAGAGCGTCACGCAATTGGTCAACGTGAACTTGAACACGCAACGTCCAGATCACCCAGTTGCGGAGATCGGCCTCACCCAAGTCTCGATCGGCATTCCCCGACGTCCACGTTCGCGAGCCACAAACAGAAACGCGTCCAACGACATCTTCAGCGACCGCTCGATCATTCATTTGCTACAGATCCGATTCGCTACAGATCCGGTCGCGCGAACAGCGGTTGCAACGCCTTCAACAGATCCTTTTGCCGCACTGGCTTGGAAATGTAGCCGTCCATTCCAGACTCCAGACAAAGTTCCCGATCTCCTTTGAGCGCGTGCGCAGTCATGGCGATGATCGGTATGTGTGCCCCAACTTCGCTTTCTCTCTTGCGAATCTCCTTGGTGGCTGTGATGCCGTCCATTACCGGCATCTGCAAATCCATCAGTATGAGATCGAACTGACCTGCCGCCCATTGCTCGACCGCTTCCTGTCCGTTGCTGGCGATCTCTACCTCATGCCCCCATTTCGAGAGCAGACCGATCGCCAGTTTCTGATTCGCCAGTCCATCCTCGGCCAGCAACACTTTCAGCGACGGGATCGAACTCGCGTCGAATTCATCACCAACGACATCGTCTTCGACCGAACACAAACTGCCTACCATCGGCGCGATCGCTTCTAGAATTGACTCGAGCAACTCTGACTGTTTCACAGGTTTCTGTAACTGCGCCGCGAAGCCACATTCAGTGTTCCGCAGCGTACTGTCAAGCAAGCCGCCAGAGGTCAATGCGATGATCACCGTGTCTGAATCGAGATGATGAATCGTTCGCAATTGTCGAACCAATTCAATCCCATCCATTTCTGGCATGTGCACATCCGTCAGGATGACGCTCGGCAACCTTCCGTCCCGACGCATTTGCATCAGCAACTCAATGGCGTGTTTTCCACTGTCAACGCAGATGGGTGACATTCGCCAGCTTTCGATCGTCTCTTGCAAGATCGTTCGATTGGTCGGATTGTCGTCAACGATCATGACGCGTAACCCTTCCAACTTTCCAATCTCCGGCGGAGGAAACGATTGAGAGGGCGCCGCCGTACGAGGGAATTTCACAGAGAAGTAAAAGGTGCTGCCCTGTTCCAGCTTGCTATCCACTTCAATTTTTCCGCCCATCAATTCGACGAGACGAGAAGAAATGGAAAGTCCAAGTCCGGTCCCACCAAATTCGCGAGTCGTTGACGTGTCCGCCTGCTCAAACTCGGCGAAGATGGCGTCCCGCTTTTCTTCAGCAATTCCGACACCCGTATCGCGAAGCTCAAAACGAAGGTTCACCTCCGTCTCATTCACCGACTGACACTTCACGCTTAGAACCACCTCTCCCGTTTCGGTGAACTTAATGGCATTGCCGGCGAGATTGACCAACACCTGACGCAGACGCGCGGGATCTCCCATGAGGTCATCGGGAACGTCCGCTTCCGCATGCCAAGCAAGCTCCAATCCTTTTCGATGGGCTCTCAATGCAAGCGAACGCATGATGTCGCCCAGCTCGTCTCGCAAATGAAACGGGAGGACTTCCAGCTCAATCTTTCCCGCCTCAATTTTCGAGAAGTCGAGTATCTCGTTAATGATCGACAGCAAGGATTCGCCAGATTCCAGAACGGTGCCCATGTAATCGCGTTGCGTCGTGGTCAACTCCGACTCGAGCACAAGCTCGGTCAAACCAATCACCGCGTTCATTGGAGTCCGAATTTCATGACTCATGTTTGCAAGAAAGTCGCTCTTCGCACGGTTTGCATGCTCGGCTGCGGCGCGAGCATGCTCCGCCGTTTCGCGGGCGTCCACGAGCGTTTGGGCAGCCAGTTTCTTGGCCGTCACATCTCTAGCCACCGCGTACACGTGTGAATCCCCCTTCGCCGCAGCTCGCGAAGACCAAGACAACCAAACGTAGTGACCGTCACTGCAACGGTATCGATTCTCAAAATCGACGACATCTCCGCCCTCCTGTAATTTCCCCATCACCTCGGCCGTTCGCGTTTGGTCGTCCGGGTGAATGAATTCGAAGAAGGGGCGATTCAAAAGTTCGTCCGAGCTGTAACCCAACACCTCCGAGAACGTCGGGTTCACTCGCTCGAAATATCCTTCGATGTTCGCCACACACAACATGTCAACGGAAAGCTCGAAGAACCGATCACGCTCCGATTCGACATGCGACTTCGATTTCTCAAGGTCAGCCTGCCGCTGCGCCAGCGCCCACATTTGCCCGACGCTCTGCTGAATGGAAACGAATAAAAACAGATCCTCGAACAGTACCCACGCGGTGTGCTCAAGCCAGCGCCAGTACTCAACCGTCTCACTGCCGAAAATGGATTGCGGCCAAATGAGTCCGCGTAGGCAATGATCCAATGCAACCACCACCGTCGCGGTCACCAAGACTTTCCAGTCACGATAGAACGCGAGAAAAGCGAGCGAACCAAACACATGAAAATGCGTTTCAATTCGACCACCAGTCAAATGGATCAATAATGCACCCATCAACATCTGCCCCACAGCAATGACATGCCGGGTCAGTACATGCCCTGGTTGCTTCCATGCCAGGAATACGGGCAGAACCGTGATCAAACCTCCCAGCAGGATGGAGGCCCAAACGTGGATATGGACCGAGGGCTGGTCACCGGTCCAAGTGTGCGGCGATATCCAAAGGGCCGCCGCCACTCCGAAAACAAATTGCACCACCATCAGCAATGCAAAGTTGTGGTCGGTCCGGACCACAACATTGTGCTGAAGTTGGCCGAACAGCTCTGTTACACGCGCGTCCCGAGCGTTCGTTCCCGATGGCATGACTAGCTCTCTTCGTTCATGACGCCTTCCTCAACCATGATGGCCGAGGAGCTGTTCGAGAGCGGGCAACCAAACACATCCGTCGACTGAACCAACTCTGCCGGCTCCGTGGCGGCAACCGCAGTCGCCCAGTTGCGGACAAGTTTCACGATCCGGGTACAACCGAGATTGTCGCCGCGATGACCACGGGACGGAGTGATGCCTCCTTCGAACAACAATCGACCGGATGGGTCATACAACATCGCGTGCCCGGAGGTCTCAGCGCCAAATGCGGTCGCCTCGTGATTCGCATGATCGACGCTGACCTCCACGTCAGAGATTTGAGCAGCCGCGGTCCAAGTGGCGGTTTGGGTCCAAGCCTCCGACTCAGCCTCGGGTTGCATGAACAACACGCGACACGTCACGCGGCCACGGCATCGCGTCATGATCCATGCCAGCTCATCGATCGTGGCGCGCGTACAAGGGCACTTGGGGTGGGCGAATAAAATCAGGGTTGGGCGATTGGAGTCATAGGTTTCAGACGACTCACTCGGCCAGGCCGCCGCGATCTCTCCCGCCGCCCCGGCCCGCGTCGCATACACCCACAAGCTGCCCAGACCCAACACAACCGCGATCCCCCACAACATCGTCGTGATGTACAGCACGGGCGGGTTGAATCGACCTGGCGATGCGTCCAGAGGACGAACTTCTTGACTCGCCGATGCGTTCAGCTCAGATTCCATCGGTTCGTCACGCGGCTGAGACATGATTCTTGCAGCGCCTCCTGCGATCTCCATTAAGAGTATTCGACAATTTCTATCAATGATTATAGCGCACCTGGGGGGCTCGCTGTATCGAGATATCGATGTGACCTGCCCATTGCGTGATCTCGCACAGCGTTCGCTTTGCGAGCTGTCTATTGGTTCAGCAATTGGGTGACCTCACGGAGGTTTTCGCGGAAGTCGACTGCAAAGTGCCAACGGCAGGCGCACGCTGGCCCGCTTTCATCCGTTCACGCTCCCCGAAACCTCGAGCTCTCGATGGTGTTCTATAAAAGTGACGCTCGTCACTGACCGATGGAATGCGCTGACTCACGCGATTGATTCGACGGTGGTCAATTGGTCTCCCATCACTTTTTCAAAATGAACGGATGTTGATTCCCATGCTGAGCCGATTGCTGCTGTTGACCCTAAGCGTCAGCGTTTCACTTTTGTGTTCGGATATTCTCCGCGCCCAACCTCCGGGCCGGGGAGGCCAAGGTGCCCATTCAAAGGACGCTCGCAAAGGAGGCGGTCCCCCTCCTTGGATCAAAGCTCACATCCAAAGCAAGATGCGAGCGAGTGCTTCTCGCGGTGGCCCATCAATGCAACGTGGCCGCAGCGGACCGCCTCGGATGCGGAGCGTTTCACAACGCTCACCTGGACGAACGCAACATGTGTCCCGCAGCAAAAACTCGTCTCGGGGCAGCGCTCAACGCAGTGGCTTCGGAGGATGGTCACGAAGAGCATCGAGCAAGAGGTTTCGAAACTCGTCTTACGGAAATCACGGACGGACAATGCAACGAAGCCGCGGCCAACAGACGCGTCGACCTGGCTCCAGCAGTCGTCGAAGCCACCAGGAAGTTGGAAGAGATCACCAACGCAGTTCGCGGCATGGAGGTCGAGCCTCTGCCAGTGACCATCGTCAGCGCTCCCGAGCTCACCAAGGCGGCAAGCATCGCACGTCGTCGAATCGGGGTGGTCGCGCGAAATCCAAAGGATCAAAGACCTCCGATCACGGCCGTCAAAGCGGTGTAGACCACCGTGGCGCCGGCAGTTCGCACAGCCACTCGAAGCAGCACACGACATCACGTCGTGGAAACGATAAATCTGAATCGAGTCACACCGGCCGTCCTCAACGTGGCAGGCCCGGTGGTGCACCATCCATGGGTGGCGGCCCACCGTGGCTTCGAAGCGGCTCCTCACACTCGGCGCGGGGAGGACCACCTTCGCGTGGCAACTCAAGCTCGTCGCATAGCGGTCCACCCTGGATGCACGGTCGCTCCACGGGGGATCGATCTGGAGCTCCATCCGGCGTGCGTGGTGGCCCCGACTCGCGTCGCGGATCCAGCTCTCAAAGCCGATCGACTCGCGGCCGACCAGGCGATCACGATGGGCCCTAATCACACGGTCGACCGAGCGACCGCGGCGGGGCAGGTGCTCATGGCGGGGCAGGTGCTCATGGCGGGGCAGGTGCTCATGGCGGACCGGGTGCTCATGGCGGGCGGAGCGCGCGAGGCGGTCGCAGTGGTAGCGGTCGCGGGGACGCAAAATCTAGCTCGCGGCGCCCTGAGCCCCCAAGCGGGCGAGACCGTGACCAGAAGGATGATGAGGAAGAGGACAACGAAAAGGAAGACGACCGAGATGATGATGACGACGAGGATGAGGACAATGACCACGGGCGACGATCTCGCGGGCGGCGATAGGATTGGCGTGCGTCGAGTGCATGGCATCGCCGCCTCGTCAGGTCGGCCACATCTCTCGAACTCGTGAACCCGACTCTTTAGACCCAAACCAGGCGTCTTCGCTGCATCACGCGGCGAAGACGTTTGTCGTTTCCCGAGCCCCACAGCTCCACCGATTGCGGGGTAGATGGCGTGCCCCAGGCTGCCGCGATTGCCCGTTTCTTCAGCCCCCACCGCACTGGGGCCGCCTGACTATTTTCTAAATGCAGGCAAATACGCTGCAAATCGCGGCGAGTCCGGCAGATTCGACGCGTTGTTCAAAGTTTCGATACACAAAGAAACGTTGACAATTTGCCGTATTTCACTACTCTAAAGGGGCGTTGAGCCAATGCTTCGGAGACGTTTGGGCGTCGAGGAGCTCCCACCTGCTCAGCCAACATCCCACCCCCAAGTGCAGACCTACTTCGAAGACACAGTGTTCGACGGTCTCGCTTCCCAACATTCGGACGCGTAACGCGGGCCGAAAAGAACTTTGGCGATTTCCGTGTTGTACGACACGGCCCCACAATCCTCTCCACCCCGACGCCATCTGCATGTCAATTCTGCGGCTCCAACAGCGACGATTCCACTGGGTGTTGTTCACGCTGGCATTTAGCGGCTTCCAAGCTTTCACGGTGATGGCCGATGAAGTGAAGTCGCTCGAAAACAGCGGCGAGCCTTCCGTGACTTCCTCCGAGACCGAAGCGGAAACCGCTGCCGTCTCCGACGAACTGACCGAGGATCGTGGCCAGGCCCTGGCTGACTTCCTCAGCAAGCAGACCCCACGGCCAACGGTACCACCATCCCAGCCCGACGGGCTGTTGAGGTTTTCGTTTGACGGTGTTCCATGGCGTGACGTGATTCGTTGGTTGGCCGAAGAAGGTGAACTCGCACTTCACCTGACCGACGTTCCAACGGGAAGTTTCACCTACAACGATCCGAGCGCCTTCACTCATGAAGACGCATTGGATCGCATCAATCTTTTCCTGCTTCCCGAAGGCTTCACGCTTGTCCGAAGCGGCAATTTGCTTTCGGTCATCAGTTTGGGTGACCAGAGAAGCATGCAACAGCTCGACGCGATGGCCGAGTTAGTGACAGTCGAAGAGTTGAAGGACCGCAACCGTCATGATGTCGTCAAGTGCATGTTTCCTCTCGGAGACATCGAAGCAGAGGAAGCGGTTCAAGAGCTTTCAGTCTTGAAGCTCATGTCGACACCAGAGATTCTGGAGAAGACGAATCAACTGATCATCATCGACACGGCGGCCAAGCTTCGGAACGTGCAGGCCATTTTAGATGCGTTCAAACCGGCGTTGATGGACAATGGTACGGTCGTCGAAAGTTTCCCATTAACGCACGTCACGGCAGAAGACATCTTGGTCGTTGCTCGCCCTCACCTTGGCTTGGCCACAGGAGAGATGATCGGCATCGACGTCAGCGTTTCTGCGGACTTGCAGGGCAAAAACATTTTTGTCACCGGTGTCGAAGACAAGGTTCGCTTGCTGGAGGGTCTTGTCAAAGCAATCGACCAATCCAAGCAATCGCAAACCTCGATTGAAGGCGAAGCGATTTTGCGATCGCACTTGATCTCCGGCGGAAACGTGGAAACGGTTTACAACGTGCTTCAGACGTTGCTTGCCGGAAAGTCGGTTCGCCTTTCAATGGACGAGAGCGCGAGTAGCGTGGTCGCCTTCGCGCCAGAATCGATTCAACAAGAGATCGAACAGACGGTTGCCCAACTTCAAGCCTCTCAGGCTGAGTTCGCGGTCATCCCACTCAACTCCGTCGATCCCTACTTTGTGATCACCCTGCTGGAACAGATGCTTGATCTTCCCGGGCCTCTGGATGATCCCGACGAAATTGATCCCGACGCACCTAAGATCGATGCGGATCCCGGCAGCATGCGACTTTTCGTACGTGCGAAGAAGCCACAACTGGAGCAAATTCGAAAGATCGTCGAAGGACTTGATTCCGGGCAACCAGTTGGCAACAAGGACGAATTGAGAATCTTGCCGCTCAAGGGAGAACAAGCTGCTCAACTTCTTGACACTGCGGTCAAGTTTTGGCGAGGTGACAATCCAGTCATCCTCTACCGCCCGACCGACAAGCGAACGAAATCCGCGACCGAGCGAGTGGTCAATGGTGATGCGGCGAAAGAGGAGCAAGAGCTGAAACGAATCGATTCGATTCCCGCTACACGCGTGAGCAATTCCAGTGGTCGCGTCTTAACGTCAACCAAGCATGCGACCGGATCGGCGATTCGGTGTCAGGTCACGCCCCGCGGCCTGTTGATGCAATCCGATGACACACTTGCCCTGGATCTCTTCGAACAACATCTTCGGACGATTGCCGGCCCTCTGGACTCGATGCCTTCGCCGCCAATCGTTTTCTACTTGCAATACACTCGGGCGGACGATGCTTTGCGTCTGTTGGCCGAACTGCTGGACGGCGGTGACTCTGCGATGGACGGTCAAATCGGATCGCTGGTCAATGGCTTTGTCTCCTCGACCGATTCTTTGCTGGGAAGCTTCGTGACCTCGCAGGACGGCACGATGACGATGACGGCTGGGTCGATGACCGTAGTCGCCGACACGCGTTTGAACCGTCTGATCGCCCAAGGCTCGACCACGGATATCGAGCAGATCGAAAACTATCTTCAGATCATCGACAAAGACAACAGCATCGCTTCGATTCAGACCTACGGAACTTCGCAAGTGATTGAACTCGTGAACACGAAAGCAGCGGATGTGGCGGCCGTTATCCGCGATGCCTACGCAGGGCGTGTCACCGGAGCGACCGGAGCAGGACAGCCCGGACAACCTGGCCAGCAAGGTGGCCAGCCCGTTCAGCGTGAACCACAGCGAGATGACGAAAAGCAATCGAAGAAAGCGGCCCCCAAGAAACCGTCCGCAACAGCGGCCAAAAGCTTGGAACCCAAAATGACCGTTGCCGTGCACGAACCCAGCAACTCATTGATCGTGACTGCTCCCGAGCAACTCTTCAAAGAAGTCGAAAAGCTGGCTCGAGCGATCGACTTCCGCGGTGAGCAGACAGTGGAAGTCGTCGCGCCCATCAACGGAGCGGTATTCGAAACTCTGCTGCAGCAAGTCATGCTGGGAGAGACGGGAACACCGTCGCGTCGCCCCACCACCCCTACCCCTTCGTCCTCTTCCGCGCAGGTCCTGCGAGGCAAGGCCGGTCGATAACCCATCTGGATACCATCGATGAGTCGTTTTCTGCTCGTCCTGACATTGGGGTGCCTTTCTGCGTGCCTGTTCGCACAAAGAAGCTACGCGCAATCGGGGCTCCGCGAGTCACTGGAGCGTTTGGATCGCAACGAGAACGGGGAGCTTGATCCGGATGAGATCACGCCCCTTTCTCGCCCGTACCTTGAACGTGTCGCAGAAGCGAGACGCATGTCGCTGGATCGCGCCTACGACATCGAGCGTTGGCAGGAAGCAGCTCGCGTTTATTACGCCCTGAGCAATGGGGTTTCCGACGATCGCGTTCGTCCTCCCTACGCCTCCCCAGCGACTGTGCAACCGTTTGGCACCTTGCCCGGTGAGCCTCTCGTACCTGATTTTGGCCTTCCCGAAATCAAGTACCCCTACACGCAGGAAGATCTGGACGAAGCTGATCGTACACTTCGGCGTTCCGACCGAAATCGGGACGGGTACATTGACCGAGAAGAATCGACGCGTGCGGTATGGACCCACCGCGATCCCTTCGACATGGACATGAATCAAGATCAACGCTTGAGCCGAATGGAACTGGCTCAGCGTTACGCCCGGCGGCGTTTGCTGTCAGGATCGTCGGACGAACTCGTAAAGAAAGCTCGTCGCACTGGCAACGGAATCGAGCCAACGTCTCGTGGATCCTCCGACCGGCGTGAGGACTCCTCGTGGTGGCGTCGTGGAAGTCGTTACTACTTGACCGCGACAATCATGGGAAGGTTTGACCGCAACAAGAATGGTCGGTTGGAACCGGAGGAAGCCGCCAGCATTGGATTCCAAACCGGGGCAATCGATGTGGATCGCGACGGAGAATTGTCACGTGAAGAACTGCATGAGTATTTGACCAAACTTCAGGACGAGGTCGGCGACTTGGCCGATGGCCTGCCAGGTTGGTTCTTCGAACTCGACGTTGATCGTGATGAACAGGTTGCAATGTCTGAGTTCACCACCGAGTGGTCTCAAGACAAAATCGATGAGTTCACCGCGATTGATGCCAACGGAGACGGTCTACTAACGGCGGGTGAAGTACTGAAAGCGAAGTCGATGGTCGGCGGCAGTTACGTGAATGACGAAGCACAGGTCTTGCCGCCTCGCAAGACAGTGATTTCGGAAATTGACGTGACCGATGACTACGTCATTGGCGACTTGAATGTGCGGATCTCCATCAGCCACACCCACACCTCTTATCTAGATGCCTATTTGACTGGCCCCGACGGTCAGCGAATCGAGTTGTTCACCGAAGTTGGCGGCTCCGATGACCACTTTGAAGACACCGTTTTTGACGACCAGTCGCGGTACCCAATCACCAAGGCTCGTCCTCCATTCAAAGGCACGTTTCTTCCCGAAGCGGTGGTTAAGCGACAACCAGGCTTAGGACACTTCAACGGCAAAAGCATCAAAGGTGTCTGGCAACTCGTCGTTCGATGCTCCCGAAGTGAGCGGTTTGGCATGCTTCACAATTGGAGCCTGATCGTCACTCCCATTGATGACATGCTGGATAGCCCCGCAGCGGAACCCGATCCTGAGAACGATGGCCCCCAGGAGAGCCTCACTTCGACCTCTGGTGGTTATCGACCTCCAAGCAATCCGCCCTCAGCACAAGGCAATTCGAGCAGCACGTCCTCCTCGACTCGCGGCAAGTCAGACTACACGTCGTCGAGGACGTTCTCTCAAGAGGCCATCGACAAGATGGAGGCTCGAAAAAAGGCGTATGAAAACTATCAGGCCATCTTGAAGAGTCGCGAAGGGATGACCCAAGACGAGGCCAAGAAGATCTACGTTGAAAAATTTGGCA